>MHUZ01000039.1 GCA_001823605.1 Candidatus Yonathbacteria bacterium RIFOXYD1_FULL_52_36 | reverse complement strand
CACCGTGGGCTGGGGATGGAAGGAAAGACACCCTTAGAGAAGCTCCGGGAGTGTGCGTGTGTAAACTTGACGCTGCAATGCTACAAAACTAGACAAAAATACCTTACCGTTGCGCAACTTGATCGGCTCTTTACTTGTCATCTTGAGAGCGATATAACGAAAGTTGGTAAAACTGTTCTTAAGGAGAACGCCATGTCAGTATATAATGCAGTTTTGGGTAGTGGTTTCGACTTTGAAACCGCGTTCAAGCACCGTGTTATCCCCGACTGGAATAAGCTTTCCATGGTGGTGGGGTCACTGCGTGCACTCGGCGCTCGTATCGTTTTGACGCAAGGATGTTTCGACATGTACCACACTGGCCATGGAAAGTATCTACTCAAGGCCAGGACGTACGGCGACGTGCTCATTGTGGGTGTTGATTCGGACGAGCTAACCCGGCAACGGAAAGGACCGAAACGTCCACTTGATCCCGAGCAGGATCGTCTCGAAGCACTCGCCTGTGTCCGCGGGGTGGACCTTCTGACGTTGCGTCCTGCGTGCCCCGATAGTGAGCTCGACGCCTTGGTTAGGCTGGTCAGGCCTGATGTCCTTATCACATCGGAAACTACATCCGACGTTGACGATGAGATCAGAAAACATCTGGGGAAGTTCTGTGGGGAAGTAATCGCCCTTCCTCCGCAAGCATCTACCTCGACGACGGCACGTTTGCGGCGCGTCGCGGCAGAAGCGCAAGAGGAACTTCGGGACACTCTCATACAGAACCTAGATCAGCTGATCGCAAAGGGAGGTGCTCGATGAATACAGTCCTCATCGCGTACATTCCGGTAGTTCATCGAGGATATCTGGAGTTTTTTCGGAAGTATTCGGGGGCAACGCTGCTTATCCTGGGGAGGCATTATATACAGGAGTTCCCAAGGCTGGAGCGAGACACGAGAGCGCTTCGACCAGAAGAAGCGCAGGTGGAAGTTCAAGCACACAACATCTTTCGTGACGTGAGGGTTCTCGACGATGATCCTTGTGCGGCTATCGGCAACGATAATCCCACACTAGTCTTGCCTGACGAAGATGTCATGCATGTATTCGCGGAGAAGTATCTGGTTGATCGAAAGATCGTTTTTGGACAGACCTTCCTGCGATGGGACATGCCCCGCTCACTCTCACAAGTGCCGGTGCTACCCAGTGAGCAGATCTCCGTAGGTGAGTTCGACAGGGATGTTATGAGACATGCATTCGGTATTGCTCGAAAGAGTTCCGATTGGTGGCGTCAGCTTGCCGCATGTGCAGTAAAAGATGGGAAAATCCTCGTTGCCTGTTGGAACGAAGCCCGTCCTAGCGAATATCGTCCGTACATTGAAGGAGATCCACGGAGCAACTTCAATGCAGGGGAGCATATTGATATTTCAAATGCACTTCACGCAGAACGGGCAGTTGTCGCCTGGGCCGCAAGGAATGAGAATGAATCTCTCAGCGGCGCTGACATTTATGTGACAACCTTTCCGTGTAATATCTGCGCGGACTTACTTGCAGAGGCGGGAGTATCCTCCATCTATTTCGTCCAAGGGTATTCGGTGCTCGAAGCCGCGGAAAACCTAGCGCGGCGAGGGATCAAGATAGTACAAGTAGTGTTGGACAGCCCCTGATCGCAGGACGCGATCAGGGGCTTTTGTATACGCATATTTATAAAAATACACGCCGCCAAGATTACTCAAGGCAGCGTGTGTCACTCTGTTCTCACAGAGGTGTGGGTATCCTCATTGCGGGGTGTGGATCATAGTCCTCCAGCGTAAAGTGTTCCGGCCGAAACTCGAAGAAGTCCTTCACGGAAGGATCAAGGTGAAGCGTCGGGAAGCGGCGAGATTCTCGTGTGAGTAATTCGCGGATACTTTCGTACTGCACCTGGTAGATCTCGCCGTGTCGAATGGTATACACGAGCTCCTTAAATGTGTAGCCGAGCACCTGCGCGACCATCATACCTAACGCGGTATAGTGGATGAAATTGAACGGGAGACCCGATCCTTCATCTGCTGCACGCTGGTCATGATGCACATTCAGGCACTTGGTATCAGGATTTAAAAAGAAGCTCACGTCCCCATGGCATGGTGCGACCACCACATTCCTTTTGCGTCCTTCCCATTGTAGAACCTTGTCAGGCATCCAGTTGTTGAGCCGATGAGTCAGGGAGCGGGGGTAGTCCCGCATCTGGTTTAGGAGCGCTTCGATCTGGGTGATCTGCGTGCCGTCCGGAGTGATAACCGGCTGCGTCCATGCCGGACCATACGACCCGTCGCCGAGATCCCCTTCGGGGAGATCGAACTTGGCACACTGTTCTTTAGTGACCCATTTCTTCCAGAACTTACAGCCATACTTCTCAGACATTTCTTGGTACGTTCGCACACCATCACGAAAACTCAACATTTCGCCGATCGCTCCATGGACCAGTTTCGAAATGTCTCGTTCGGTAATGATCGGAACACCGTTCTCCATAGGGAAGCGAAGCAGATGTCCATAGATGCTTCGCGTCTCGCTGTTTTCATGGAATGGCAATACTTGAACGTCGTCTGGGTGATTGAGCGTGCGCTCGAGCATGCCAGGGTACTGCAAGTCGACTGTCCGTTTTTCGTAGGGCAGGTAGTTACAGGGTGCGACCATGGTGGATACCTCGCTTTTGGTTGTGTGTGCAGGATGCTTCTAGCCCCCACAATACACAAGTAGGCCCCGTGGGTCAAACAAATGCCGCCGTGATAGCGGCGGCATCCAAATGCATCTAAGGGAGGTGCGTCAGGCTTCTTTGTGCTTATATCCCAATGCAACGGTAAGCCAATCTTCTGAGGTGGGCTGTTCGATCATTTCTCCCCCTACAATAAGATTGGCGTGGAAATGAGCCACACTTGATCCGGTGATGTTGGTATTACCGAAGCGCATGTAGATCCCCCCTCCGTTGATATGATACCGCTTCATGATCGCGGGGAGTATGTGCTGATAAAATTCACTCCAAGCGTCAGGGGCAACTTTCGTGGGGTCATCCACATGGTCTCGATAGACGAAGAGCATGTGAAGGGTTGATCCCTGGTATGGCCACTGGTTTTCGGTGGCGATCCACCACTCGGTTTGTATCAGCAGGGGCTTTTTGTGGTTCTTTTGGAAATTCTCCCAACAGAACGGGCAAAACCCCCCCTCTGCGATCCTATGGTACACATTAGTTTGTTCATCGCCTCGCGTATGCGAGAGATTTACTAACTGATTTTTCTCGGTCATAGTGATCTTCCTTTATTCAAACTTCGCTGAGTATATAGGATTTAAACTGAAAGACAAGGGAAAAACAATTGTGCTAGAATGACCCTACGATGCTTACGCTCAAGGTAAAAAAGCTTTCTCAAGTGACCGTTCTACCATCCTTCGCCCACCCTGGCGATGCAGGAATAGATCTTTTTGCGTGCGAGGAAACAGTGGTACGCCAAAACGACCGCACCTTGGTGGGAACTGGGGTGGGAATGGAGATTCCTGATGGATACGTCGGACTCATTTGGGACAAGAGCGGACTTTCAAATAATCACGGACTTAAGACCTTGGGGGGTGTCATTGATGCAGGATATCGCGGTGAAGTGAAGGTGGGACTCGTGAATCTTTCAGACAAGGATTACATTATTCGTGCAGGAGAGAAGGTCGCGCAGATGCTTATTCAAAAGGTTGAGCATGTCGCCATTGAAGAAGTTTCAGAACTTTCAGGCACTGCACGCGGAGACGGCGGCTTCGGGAGTACGGGCAAATAACATGATCAAACACACACTAGAACAATCCATCAAAGAGGTACTCGAAGAGCTCGGCATCACTGGAACAGTGTTTACTGTTGAACGGCAGGCGGAAAGTTCTCATGGCGACTATGCAACCAACGCAGCGCTTACGTGCGCGAAGCTTGCAGAAATGTCTCCGCGCGGACTCGCAGAGAAGCTCGTTACAGCACTCACTGAGAAAAATTTTCCGTTCGTAGAAAAACTGGAGATCGCCGGTCCAGGGTTTGTGAATATGTTTCTTACCGCAGAAGCACTTGCTGATGAAGCGAAGCGTGTCTCGAAAGAAGATACGGAAGGCCTTTCGGTGCGCGGGGGAGAGAAGGTCAACATTGAGTTTGTTTCAGCGAATCCAACCGGAGATCTTCATATCGGACACGGACGCGGGGCGTTCTTTGGCGATGCGCTTGCGCGCGTACTCTTGTTCGCGGGTGCAGGCGTGACGCGCGAGTACTACATCAACGACTCGCGTGAAAGCAACCAAGTCAAAGAGCTCGGCAAGACCGGACTCGGGCAGGGAGAGCAGTACAAAACACCCCATCTTGAATCAATGATCGCTGAAATGGAGTTTGCAGGATTCGCACCTGAGAATGTGGGTTTTGCATTGGCGGAGCGTGTGCAGGAGTATAATCGCGCGTTCGTTACCGAAAAACTCGGCATCCGATTTGATGAGTGGTATTCGGAAGATGAGCACCTTCGTGCGACCGGTGCCAACGATCGTACGCTCGCACTCCTCAAAGAGAAGGATGTTACATACGAAAAAGACGGAGCACTTTGGCTTAAGACCAGCGAGTATGGCGACGACGAAGACCGTGTCGTCGTGCGCTCTGACGGAACCAAGAGTTATTTTATTTCTGATATTACGTATCACCACGAGAAGTTTGCACGCGGTTTCCAAACCGTGATTGACGTTTGGGGTGCCGATCATCACGGGCATGTGAAGCGCATGCACGCAGTGGGGAAGATCTTGGGCTGGCCCGAGAACCCGCCACAGCCGATCATTTTCATCACTCAACTCGTCGCGCTCAAAGAGGGCGGTGAGCGCAAGAAAATGTCCAAGCGTGCCGGCAACGTGATCTTGCTCGAAGACTTGGTGGATGAACTCGGCATCGATGTCGTGCGCTGGTTCTTCTCGGAGAAGGCGCTCGGTTCGCACATGGAATTTGATCTTGGACTCGCGCGCGAACGCTCGGCGAAGAACCCCGTATTTTATGTGCAATATGCGCACGCACGCATGTGTTCGATCGAACGCAATGTTGAAGGACTCGCATCCTCCGGACGAAACGATATCGCCGTGCTGGCGGAAACGACTCCTTCCGCACGCGCATTGCTCTCGGCAATAAATGCATTTCCCGAAGTAGTGAGTGGTGTGGCACACACGCACGATGTCCACAAACTTCCCGTGTACGCGTACGAGTTGGCGACCGCATTCTCACATTTTTATCGCGACGTACGAGTTGTGGAGGGGGAGACATATCACCCCGATGCGCTTGCCCTCGTGCAGAGCACGAAAAACATTCTGCGCACCACGCTGGATCTCATGGGTATTTCATCGCCAGAAAAGATGGAGCGGGAAGTTGAAGCGGCATAGCGCGATTCTTGAAGCGCTTTGACCCGAGTGGGGAAAATGGATACTATGGCTCTATGACCGACACCCCTGGAGAGAAAGGCAAAAAATCAACCGTAGCACAACAGGAAGAGGAGACTCTTCTGCAGTGGAACCACGCCCATATTTTTGAAAAAACACTTGAGCAAACAAAGGACGGCGAGCATTTTACATTCTACGATGGTCCGCCGTTTGCGACCGGCCTTCCGCATTACGGGCACCTGCTCGCGGGCGCTATCAAAGACGCCGTCCCGCGCTATCAGACAATGCGCGGTAAGCAGGTGCGCCGCGTGTGGGGATGGGACTGTCACGGGCTACCAGTAGAGAACCTGATCGAGAAAGAACTCGGCCTCAAGCACAAGAAAGACATCGAGGAGTACGGTATCGACAAGTTCAACCAGGCGGCGTTTGAGAGCGTGCTTCGCTACGATACAGAGTGGAGCCGTGTTGTGCCACGTTTTGGACGGTGGATCGATATGGATCGGAGCTACAAGACAATGGACTGGAAATACACCGAGTCGGTGTGGTGGGCATTCAAGACGCTCTACGACAAGGGTCTCATCTACGAAGGGTACAAGCCAATGCACATCTGTCCGCGCTGTGAGACGACGCTCTCGAACTCTGAAGTTGGGCAGGGCTACAAAGATATCACTGACCTTTCGGTAACGGCAAAGTTTGAACTTGTCGACGAGCCCGGCACATACGTGCTTGCGTGGACGACGACGCCGTGGACCTTGCCGGGGAATGTCGCACTTGCAGTGGGAGAAAAAATAAAATATCAAAAAGTAAAAGTAAAAAACGAGAGCGGTGATGAATTGGTTATTGTTGCCGCTGAACGAATCGCAGATGTCCTCAAAGGGAAGGAGCATGAGGTCATTGAAGAGCTTTTAGGCAATGATCTTGTCGGCAAGGCGTATAAGCCTCTTTTTGGGTACTATGCAGATGACATAAATCTTCTGAACCGCGAGAACGGATGGAAGATCTACGCGGCGGATTTCGTAACGACCGAAGACGGCACCGGCGTGGTGCACATCGCACCGGCATTCGGCGAGGACGACATGAATGTGGGCAAGAAGTACAACTTGCCGTTCGTTCAACATATTTCCATGGACGGTACGTTCAAGTCGGAGGTGAAAGATTTTGCCGGCATGGAAGCGAAACCGAAGTCCGATGACGAGAAGACGCGTCTTGGTACTGATATTGCAATCCTCAAGTACCTGCAGGAAAAGGGCTCCTATTTTGATAAGCAGAAGGTTACCCACTCATACCCGCACTGTTACCGCTGTGATACGCCACTCCTCAATTATGCCGCGTCATCCTGGTTCGTGAACGTTACGACACTCAAAGAAAAAATGCTTGAGCAAAATGCGACTACCTCGTGGATCCCAGAGTCGATGAAAGAGGGGCGCTTCGGTAAATGGCTCGAAGGTGCGCGTGATTGGTCCATCTCGCGTTCACGCTTTTGGGGCGCACCGCTTCCGGTGTGGCGTTGTGCTTCCTGTAAAAAAGATCACGTAATCGGTTCGGTTGCCGAAGTATCAAAACCGGCTCGGAATACCTACCTGGTGATGCGGCATGGGGAGTCTGAGAACAATGCGAAAAATATCGTGAGCGCAAAGTTTGATAACCCGCACCATCTTACCGAGAAAGGGAAGATCCAAGCGCACGAGGCCGCACAAAAACTCAAAGGACAGAGTATTGATTTTATTGTCTCTTCTGATTTTATGCGCACCAAAGAAACAGCGGAGATCGTTCTGGCAGAGCTCGGTCTTTCAAGCGATGCACTCGTGTTTGATGAGCGGTTGCGCGAGATCAACACTGGTGTGTGTGATGGCAAGGATATCGCGGAGTACCATAAGATTTTTGCAACACCGTTTGAGAAATTTTCGAAAGCTCCCGAGGGCGGCGAGACGCTTGACCAGGTTCGCGCGCGTGTGATGGATGCCCTCCATGATTTTGAAAAGAAGTATGAAGGAAAGAAGATTCTTATCGTGACCCATGAATATCTTGCGTGGATGTTGTGGATGGGTGCTACGGGGGCGCTCTCGCATGAGGCGATCGATGAGAAGACTCGCCGCGATGAAGAGTTTCTGCGTAACGCACAGGTGATGGGTCTGCCGTTTATGAAACAGCCACACAATACGGAACATGGCATTGATCTGCATCGTCCATACATTGATGAGGTTGTATTACCATGCACATGCGGAGAGGAGATGAAACGCATCCCGGATGTGTTCGACTGCTGGTTCGAGTCGGGCTCGATGCCGTACGCACAGTTCCACTATCCGTTTGAAAACAAAGATGTGTTCGAAAAGAATTTCCCTGCGGACTTCATTGCTGAGGGGCAAGACCAAACGCGTGGGTGGTTCTATAACTTGATGGTGCTTGCGGTCGGACTGTTTGAAAAAACGCCCTTCGAGCAGGTGATCGTGAACGGCCTCATCTTGGCGGAAGACGGACAAAAGATGTCGAAGCGCTTAAAGAACTACCCCGAGGTGGATGCGGTGTTTGATCGTTACGGGGCCGATGCACTTCGCTATTTCCTCCTCTCATCGCCCGCGGTACATGCCGAGGATCTCAATTTCTCCGAGCGCGGTGTGGATGAGGTTCTCAAAAAAGTAATTCTCCGTACAGACAACGTGCTTGCGTTCTACGCGCTCTACCGCGATGATGCCGTTGCCGCAAGCGATACGAGCACGAATGTTCTCGACCTCTGGATCGTTGCACGGTTGGGAGAAGTTGCGGGAGAGATGACCAAAGCATTTGATGCGTATGAACTTGATCGTGCAACGCGCCCGATTGGCTTGTTTGTCGATGATCTTTCTACGTGGTATGTGCGCCGTTCGCGCGACCGCTTCAAAGCGGATGATCGTGATGATGTGCGCAATGCAAAAGCGACATTGCGATTTGTGTTGCTCGAATTTTCAAAACTCATTGCCCCGGTGATGCCGTTCCTCGCCGAGCGCATGTATGCGATGGCGGGCGGGGAGAAAGAGAGTGTGCACTTGGAACGGTGGGCCACCGGTACAACCGCTGATGCGAACATTCTTGAAGAGATGGCAACCGTGCGCGCTATGGTTTCGCAAGCGCTAGAAGAGCGCGCAAAAGCGGGAATCAAGGTGCGCCAACCGCTTGCATCACTCACTACTAAAACGTCCGTCAGTGAGGAGCTTGCAGAAGTTATAAAAGACGAGGTGAATGTAAAAGAAGTCATGGTGCGTGCGGAGACTGATGGAATTATTCTCGACACAGTGATTACCCCAGAACTCAAACGTGAAGGGCAGTATCGCGATTTGCTTCGTGCGGTGCAAGAGGCGCGCAAAAAAGCAGGGCTCAAGCCGGGGGAAGAAATGATGCTCACACTTGATCTACCCGCCGAGTGGAAAGATGTCGCCAAAGAAAAAGAATCAGAACTTATGCGCACGACATTCGCAGAC
>MHUZ01000038.1 GCA_001823605.1 Candidatus Yonathbacteria bacterium RIFOXYD1_FULL_52_36 | reverse complement strand
TCTGCGTACTCAACGATTGTGAATGTAACGACGCAGAGTGCTACAACCCCAACCCCCACCGCAACACTCTCTGCTAACCCTACATCTATCACCACTGGAAGCTCCACCACTTTGATCTGGAGCTCAACCAATGCCACTTCGTGTACCGCAAGTAATGCATGGACAGGCACCAAAGCCACAAGTGGATCACAAACACTTTCACCCACGACCACGACCACGACCACGACCACCTACACACTCTCCTGTACCGGAGCAGGAGGCACTACCACCAAGAGTGTGACGGTCACCGTGACTGCGACAGCAGACACCACCGCACCCACCATCTCATCACGCGTCGTCTCCAACACCACGGCCACGGCCACCCGCATCACGGTAACCTCCAATGAGTCCGTGACCACAACCCTCCGCTACGGACTCACGGGAACCACCCTCACCACTACCATCACCTCAAGTACGCAAGGCACCACTCACGCCTTCACCCTTGAGAACCTTGCTCGCCGCACCACCTACGCCTACCAGGTAACGCTCCGTGATGCAGCAGGGAACACCACCACCTCATCGATCACCACCTTCACCACGTCAGCACGATTCCCCAAGCCACCAAAAGTAGAGAACCTCTCTGCTACCGCAGGCTCAGTCATTCTCACCTGGACCAACCCCACCTACGAATACACACAAACCATTCGCATCTACCGCAGGACAATCGACACCATCCTCGACACTCCTGATGCCACCTCCCGCATTGCCACACTCCCCGCAGGCACTACCACCTACACGGACACCACCACATCCCAAGGCACCACCTACCACTACACGATCTTTACCTATGACGACCAGAGCATCTACTCTGACCCCGTACACATTGCATTCACCACCGGTACGGATACCGTGGTGGTTAACCCCCCAACTCCCCCCACACCACCCTCAACCGGAGGAGGATCATCAGGCGGAAGCGTCGTCACCACAGGGGGGAGCACACCGACAACTCCGACCACACCAACTACTCCAACAACCCCTACCACCCCAACGACACCAACCTCCACCACCACCTACCCACCCCTCACCCGACCACTTGGTCTCGGATCCCGCGGTGACGACGTAACCACCCTCCAGCAGATGCTTGCCCAAGATCCAACCATCTACCAAGGTGAGATCACCGGCTACGGTGCCGTCGGTCCTTCCACCCGCGCACAACTCAACACCCTCTACGCAGGTACCACCACAACCCCACCTACCGCATCAGGCCTTACCCCGGAGAAACGCGCCCTCATCCTAGATCAGATCAGACTACTGCAAGAGCAGGTGAAGCTCCTCTTACAACAGCTGACGCTGTTGTTGCAGAGGGGGGTGGTGTAGGATTGGTTCAACACGTATCATTTATTTATTATTCACTCACATATCTCGCGCTATGCACCCTGTACCCCGGCTGATTCTTGTCACGTTTGCTATCCTCGTGCTTCCGGTTGGGGTGAGTGCGGCGACCTTGATCTACAATCAGGATTTTTCGGTTGGTAGTACACTTGCTGATGTTGGTATATCCGATGAGCACATTCCTAGTCCGATATACGCTGGAGAGACGGTAAAATTTGGAGTTCCTCCGGGGGATGCCAGTGGTAATCGTGCATTACGCTTATATGCACGCGGTGGTCAAGACGGTGGGTATTGTGAGGGCACTGTTGTTGCAGGCACGTGCACCGGTACATGGAAGCACCGCGTAGAAGTGAACTTACTCAATGCAGACGGCAGCGCTATTAGAATGGCCCCCGAGGTTGATTACTGGGTCGGGTTTCGTTTATGGGTGCCAACTACATACCCAACCTATGGCATGAAGGGCTTAATTGGCGTGTTTGACCCTATGTCTGGTGGTCAACCCAGTGAGCCAGATATCATGACGTGGAGTGGAACAAAATTACGGATAAATAATCATTACTACGATTCAGTAGAGGGGAACGTTGCGATCGTAAGTCCTCTGGGTGACGTGGCTATGAAAAAAGGTGCGTGGCAGGATGTTGTCGTACACCTACGTCGAGGGGGATGGTCGGGAACAAAACTCGGAGCGTTTGAGGTGTGGATAGATGGCGTTCAGCGCACACCATCTACGTGGGCCAATATTCGTACGAGTTATAATAAAGCAGCCGCTGGTGTCCCCGATTCCATCATACGTTTCGGGCACTATTTCTTATCGAATAAATACGGAGCTGATGGGGTAACGCCGCAGAATTTTGAGATGTGGTGGGATGAGATCAAGGTTGCCCAAGGCCCCAACGGTTTCTCCCTCGTGGACCCCGCACAAAGTGGCGGAGGAGGAACCCCCGACACCACCGCACCCACCACTCCAACCTCCCTCACCGCCGCCGCCATCTCTACCACCCAGATCAATCTGTCCTGGAACGCCTCCACGGACAACATTGGTGTAACCACCTATCGTCTCGAACGCTGTACCGGAGCAGCGTGTACCACGTTCACCCAAGTAGCAACACCCACAGGAACCACGTATTCAAACACAGGACTCACTGCAAACACCACGTATCGTTTCCGCACACGTGCCACAGATGCGGCAGGGAACCTCTCGGCGTATTCAAGCATTGTGAATGCAACGACACCGAACACTGTCACTACAACAACCCACGATCTCTGGTACAGCACCACGAATAGCCGCACAAGTCCGACCACGCTTTCCGCAAAAACAGTCTCTGGCAGTATCTACATATTCCTCTCACCCGAGACATCCGTTTCCCAAGTACTCTACTACCTTGACGATATGACTATGATCGGCACTCCACGACAGTCGGAAGGTTCTGCACCCTACGACTTTGCAGGAGGAAGCGTCACCACAGCAAACGCATTCAATACCACTACGCTCACCAATGGAACCCACTTCATCACGGCAAAGGTGGCGAAAACCGATGGCACCGTGAGCACGATCACGAAGACCTTTACGGTATCGAATGGTGTTGTGGCTACTCCCACCCTAACCCTCTCTGCATCACCACTCTCTATCACCCAAGGACAATCAACCATCTTCACATGGTCATCCACCAACGCCACTTCCTGCACTGCAAGTGGCGCATGGTTCGGTACTACCACAACCAGCGGATCACAGACGATTGTTCCAGTGGCTTCGAGTACCTACACCCTCTCCTGTACCGGAGCAGGAGGCACTGCCACCAAGAGCGTGACGGTCAGTGTCTCTTCTGTACCACTACCACCCCCCGACACCACCGCACCCACCACCCCCACAGCTTTCACCGCAACTCCAACCTCCACCACCCAGATCAACCTCGCGTGGACTGCGTCCACAGACAACATTGGCGTCACTACCTACCGCCTCGAACGCTGCACAGGAGCCACCTGTACCACCTTCACCCAAGTAGCAACACCCACCACTACCACCTACGCAAACACAGGACTCACCGCAAACACCACGTATCGTTTCCGCACACGTGCCACAGATGCGGCAGGGAACCTCTCGGCGTATTCAAGCATTGTGAACGTAAGTACGCAGGCAACACCCACCGAGCAACTTCTTGCTCCTACCTTAAGTTTTTCAACGACCGCGGCGGTTGTCACACCGGGTAGCAGTATCATGTTTGTGTGGAATTCCACTAATGCCACTTCTTGCACCGCGTCTGGCGGTTGGAGCGGCAGCAAGGTTCTTTCAGGAACGCAAGTACTCGTTCTTCAGCAAACCACTACGTACATACTCTCCTGCACAAATACGATCGGTACCATAAAAAGGAGCGTGACCGTAAAAGTAGTGGGAGATGCTAGAGCCCCCGGAGTCTCAAATGTTACAGCGGATAATAGTACAACGAATGGGGCCACAATTACGTGGACGACAAATGAAGTTGCTGATACACAGGTCGAATACAGTACGACGTCTACCGAGCCAACGGTGCGTGTTATGTCGTACAATATCTTGCATGGGACGGGCACCGACGAAATCCTAGATCTTAATAGGACCGCACGTGTTATCGCAGAGGCTAATCCTGACGTAGTGTGTCTTCAGGAGGTTGACCAACAAAGTACTCGATCGGCTGGTATTGATCAGGCCGCATATCTAGGGACCGCCCTAGGCATGAATCATCAATTTAGTCCACTCTACACATTTGCAACTGGGGGACGGTATGGTAATGCAATTTTGGCAAAGTATAAAATTGTATCATCAAAGACTATCCCGTTCCTTGCAGTGGGGAATGGTACGGGAGATCGCTATCGAGGAGTATTACATGCTGTGCTTGAGATAGCAGGAACGGAGAGAGATTTTCTGTGCACACATTTGTCAGTCGGTTCGGAACAGCCGGGAGAAGATGCACGCATACGTCAGGTCAATGAGATCGAAAGCATTGCTGCAGCAATCGGGCGACCCGTAGTCATTTCAGGAGATCTCAATCAACTGGAAGGGCGTGAATCATACGCGCATACGGCAAGGTTTTGGGCCAACACATTCCTTGTTGCTCCTCCTCTAGTTACGCCCGCTAATAATACGGGACGTGATTACGTAATGTTGCGCGGGGGGAATACGGAGGTTCTTGCCACGGGGATTGTTGATAACCGTACCGCCTCCGACCATCAACCGGTATACGCAGACCTAAGGTTCTCGTCAGCTAAGTCCACATCCACATCATTAGTATCGGTACGTACGAACGCACACTCAGTAGTGCTCTCGAATCTTGCTCCCAATACTACCTATCATTATCGTGTACGGTCACGAGATGGTGCGGGGAATTTGGCAGTGTCAGGGGAGCAAGTATTTACCACACACCCTCTTTCTGTTTCTCCACCCCCCACACCACCCTCAACCGGAGGAGGATCATCAGGCGGAAGCGTCGTCACCACAGGGGGGAGCACACCGACAACTCCGACCACTCCGACCACTCCAACTACTCCAACAACCCCTACCACCCCAACGACACCAACCTCCACCACCACCTACCCACCCCTCACCCGACCACTTGGTCTCGGATCCCGCGGTGATGACGTGACCACCCTCCAGCGAATGCTTGCACAAGACTCGAATATCTACCCCGAAGGAGACATCACCGGCTACTACGGTCCTGCCACCCAGCGAGCCATCCAACGCTTCCAAACACAACACGCCATTGTCTCCAGTGGATCTCCTTCCACCACCGGCTACGGTGCAGTCGGTCCTTCCACTCGCGCACAACTCAACACCCTCTACGCAGGTACCACCACATCCTCAGGTCTTACCCCGGAGAAACGCGCCCTCATCCTAGAGCAGATCAGACTACTCCAAGAGCAGGTGAAGCTCCTCTTGCAACAGCTGACGCTGTTGTTGCAGAAGGGGGTGGTGTAGAATAGGGAGATATGAAAGCAACTTTCCTCGGAGCGCTCTCGTTCATCGGCATCGCCATTCTTGTGGTACTCGTCTTGGGACCCGACCGTACTTCATGGCGCGAAAGAAACCAGAACCAAGAGACCCCAAATTCTTCTTTGGAGAATAGTGCGGCAAATCTTGAAGTGAACGTTGGAATGCGTGCCCCAGATGGAATAACTCCCGCGGCAGGTGTTTGTGATGGGCCAACAGGTGCGGTCGTTTCTGTGGCGATCATGGATGACGTTCCGTCACCTCGTTGCGCAAAAGTATCGGCGGGGCAGAAGATCCGTGTCGAAAACAGAACAATGGAGCGCATCACCATTTTCTTTGAGGGGACAAGTAACGCGATTGCTTCACGGCAGTACTCGATCGTTCCCGGTGATGCAGTGCTTATCGATACACCTGTCGAATCGTACCTTTCTCCCGGGGTGCACCATCTAAATGTGTCGGGATATAGCAGTCCTGAGATCTGGTTTGGCGCCCTGAACGAGGGTTCGTTGGAACTTCCTGACCGGTAGGCATGACGAAGCGAAGAAAAGTTGTCGTCGTGGTTTCTGACCGCATGCAACGAAGGTATCGCTACGCACTCACCGCGCCGGAAGGGAAGCAGTTTGATCCTGAATTTCATCCCGACCTTACTCCAAAACAGATGCTTGCGCTCGGCGTCTTTGGCGGGAAGTATATGACTGATTGCACAAAAGAGTTTCCGAAAGATTGGTTTACCCATGCGAGGTTCTCGTCGGAGAAGTATGACCCCGCAGTAAATTTTTTTGGTGTGCGCGCAAGTCAGTCACGTGCGGTGTGGAAGGAGAAGGGGTGGATCTTTAAAGATGATCCGCGCGGGTGGTTTCAGTGGTATTGTCGGTACTATCGTGGCCGACGCATCCTCAAAGAAGATGCACGACAGATCAAGCGATGGAAGGCGATCAGACGCCATGGTGCGCAGGTTGTCCAACATTGTCGTACGGGCGACTTCTCGTGTCGCAGACGCCAACGGCAAGCGCTCCTGCATTGGGCCTATGATAGCCGAAAGCTTTAAAAATCCCCTGAAAATGCCCTATGCTATACTATGTAGTGTATACGGCGTTCTCTTTTTAAATTAAGAAGCTCTAATTTTATGCCTATGAAGTATATAAAAAAAGTAAGCATGGTGGCGTTGTTTGCGCTTGCTCCACTCGTGGTAAGCGCCGGTATCTACGGGGGATTCCCTAATTCAGCGACGCTTGCCAAAGATGCGGTCGAGGCGGATGACTACTATGCGGGATCCGGGAACGTCGATATTTCAGGAAGTATTTTGGGGGATGCGATTTTGGGTGGAGGAAATATTTTTGTAAGCGGTCCGGTTGGACAAGATGTACTTGCCGCCGGGGGAGTGGTGAATCTCTCAGGCGCTGTTGGTGACGATGTGCGCGTCGCTGCGGGGACGGTGTTGGTGAAAGGGGAAGTGGGTGATGATCTGATCGTCGCCGGAGGAGAGATCACGGTTTCTCCCGGCGCAAATATCAAAGGAGATGCAACGCTTGCGGGCGGAGCGATCACGATCAGCGCACCGATCGCAGGTGATGTGCGTGTTGCTGGAGGCACGGTGGTGATTGATGCCCCGATCGCAGGGAACGTGCATGCGCGCGTGGGAGAACTCATTTTAGGTGAACATGCGGTGATTGGTGGGGACTTGGTATACGAAGCGGGCAATGTTGCTGAAGTTCATTCAGGCGCACAGGTTGCCGGCGTGATTACATATACGCAGGCCAAGTGGGTCGGTACGAAAGAAGAACGCCAAGGCGTATTGGTAGCGATGTTTGGCATGTGGACGATCATCAAGATCGCGGTCTTGTTCGGCATCGGAATGCTGCTCCATGTTCTCTTTGGACGCATGTCGATGCGGTTCGTGGAACAGGGGATCACGAGGTTTTGGGGCAATGCCCTACGCGGACTCATTATCCTTATCGTGGTGCCGGTTGTCGCGATTCTTGCAATGGTGACTCTTGTGGGGATTCCACTGAGTATTTTTGTGCTCGCGCTCTACGGGGTACTCTTGGCACTCGGATGTTTCTATGGCCCGATCATTATGGGAAGCCTTATTCTAAAACTTGTTAAACAGAGCACGGAGTACGTAGTAAATTGGAAAACAATTCTTCTGGGCGCTGCGTCGAGCGTGGTCGTGGGCCTTATTCCCGTGATTGGAGGACTTGCAGGATTTATCTTCATGCTCGCTGCAATTGGGGTGATCGCGGTAAGTGAGTACGATCGATTTGTTGCCGCACGATAAAGAACACCGCGCCTTGGCGCGGAACCAGGGTTCTTTGTTGCTAAGGAGCGAGCCACCGCTCGCACATGTTTACTGTGCGCTTATGCACCCCGCCGCAGGCGGACGGGATATCCTAAGCACTTGCAATAGTGATATACTAGTATCTATATGGTTAATCGAGAAAAAGTTCAGCTTACATTCTTCTTCATCTTCTTTGCTGCGGTCACCGCACTGACAGCATATCTGTTCCTACCATTCTTTGAGGTGCTCGCGCTTGCGGCGATCTTTGCGGTGGTGTTAAGTCCGATCCACCGCAGAGTACTCAAGGTGCTGCGGGGGAGGGCGGGGTTTGCTGCGGCGGCAACCGTTCTTCTGACACTGGTGTTCATCGTTATTCCCGTTTCTTTTGTTGGTGTGCAGGTGTTCAGTGAGGCGGGGAATGTGTATGGAGGTCTTCGAAATGGCGGTGACTATGTAACGAGTGTAGTGCAGGCCATCGAAACGCCGATCCAAAGTGTTATCCCTTCGTTTACCATTAACGTCGCCGGATATGGCGAGGCATTTTTTGGCTGGTTGGCCAGCCACTTGGGACCGTTTCTTTCGGGAACGGCGTACGTTATCTTCGGGTTTCTCTTAATGCTCGTTGCGCTCTTTTTCTTCTTACGCGACGGGAAGCATTTTTTAAATTTTCTTCTTACGGTCAGTCCGCTTGATGATACGTATGATGATGAGATCGTACACCGTGTCGGGGCAACCGTGCATGCGGTGGTACGCGGGGCGCTCTTGGTTTCGATCGTGCAAGGTATTCTTGCCGGCGTCGGTATGGCACTCTTTGGAGTTCCCAACGCGGTACTTTGGGGGACACTTGCGGCGATCGCTGCGATCATTCCGGGCCTTGGCACAGGACTCGTGCTTATTCCCGCAGTCCTCTACCTCTTTATGCAGGGGGGTTTTGTCGCACCCCTCGGCCTCATGGCATGGGGAATCGCCGTGGTTGGGTTGGTTGATAATATTTTGATGCCGTATCTCTATAGCCGTGGCGCGTCCATTCATCCGCTCGTCATTCTTTTTGCAGTATTGGGCGGGCTCGCAACATTCGGTCCACTCGGATTTCTTATTGGGCCTATTGTCGTAAGTCTCTTCATTGCCGTTTTTGATATCTATCAGAAATTCACCGAAGAGAAGCACGTGAGCGCATAGGAAATACTATGACGCGTGAAGATTTTGAGATCATTATGGCGGAAGAATTTTCCGTTGTGCCGGAGCGGTTTTTGGGCAAGATCAAGAATGTAGGATTTATTGTTGAAGATGAGCCGGACGAGGAAGTACGACAGGAAGAAGGACTCCATCAGAACGAAACACTGCTAGGGCTCTATCGCGGTGTGCCGCTTTCGGAGCGTGGCGATAGTTACGGCATGGGGATGACGCTCCCTGACACGATCACGATCTATCAGTTTCCGATTGAAGAAGCGGCAGGCGGTGATCCGGCAGAGATCCGACGCATCGTCCGCGAGACCATCTGGCATGAGGTGGGGCACTACTTTGGATTGAATGAGCCGGAGGTTCGCTCACGAGAAGCGAAACGTCGTCAGGAAGGACATCGTTGAGTTGAGTACGGAATATCCTGTTTCTCGTAGAGCCCGATGTGTGCATCTAGGGAATGAGTGGTACGAAGACGAAGCCGGGATGTTCGCTCGACGTGATATCGCCGTCCCGGTTTTTCTGTATTTTGATGAGCGATGTGCCGATAGGAATCACGAGCGTTCCTCCAAGAGCAAGCTGTGCCACGAGCTCTAAGGGAAGTTCTGGTGATGCCGCGGATACCAGAATGCGATCGAAGGGGGATTTTTCAGGAAGACCAAGTGTTGTGTCGGCGTGTGTAAGGTGAGCACGAGGAAAAGAGTATTTTATAAGGTTCGTACTTCCAAAATCTACAAGTTCAGGAATGCGTTCAACGCCGAAGACCTCACCGGCAGTCCCGGCAATGTGCGCAAGGAGCGCCGTGGTCCATCCTGATCCAGACCCGACATCAAGAATGCGATCACCCGGTTTCGCGTCAAGGAGTTCGAGCATGTACGCAACCGTGGTTGGCTGGGAGATCGTCTGCTCGAATCCGATAGGGAGTGCGGTGTCAAGGTATGCTTCGGTGAGATATTCCGGGCGTACAAAGTCTTTGCGGTCGATGGCACGGAACGCAGCGATGATCGCGGGGGAGCGAAGAACGCCCGTGGCGAGCAGATCCCGAATAAGGAGTTTCATATCCATACCATAACGATATACCTTTTTCGGGCGATGCCAACCGTTGCTATTTTCATGAGTTTGTGATGTAATGCTCGACGGTATATACCCTCAACTGAAGGAAGGAGAGTTCTTATGAAAACGAAGAGTTTGTCCCGCACGATGCGGGCTATTTCATTACTGGCCGGTTTTGTTCTGACATTGCCGCTTGCAGGCTGCCTCACACAGATGTCAAAAGGCGAAGGCGGCATAATGTCGGCTGGTTCGAAAGCTGAACAGGCGCAACCGCCGGCGCGGTGTCCACAAAACTATGGCACTGCGCGGGTGAAACCACGCAGTGATCAGACCGGCGCGAGTATGCAAATGATCTTCACGGTGCGTGGTGGATCGGCATCGTTTGATCAACAGTCGGCGCTCGATTCGCTGGTCGAATCATTCGCTACTGAGTCGGGGTGCTTCACGGTTCTTGCACGCGGTGCCGCGCTCGATGCGATTCGCGAAGAGCAAGACATACAAGCACAGAACTCGCGCACCAAGAAACGGCTCTCTGAAGGGACGGTCAAGGCGGCACAGTATGTGATCTTGGTCGATATTCTGATGAACAGTCAGACCGGCGGCGGCATGGGCGGTCTTGGCGCGTTTCTTCCGGGCATTGCAGGAGTGGTCGCCGGCGGCTTGTCGGTGAATAATGCCGAAGCAAGCGTACGAATCAATATCGCCGATGTAAATACGGGTGAGATCGTCATTGATGTTACCGGTGACTCCAAGAGTACCGACATCGGTTTTGGCGGCCTGGGTTTTGGCGGCGGGGTCGCGGCAGCCGGCGGTGCGTGGGGTTCAACTCCAGCAGCGAAACGTACCGCAGCGGCGTATGATGTGGCATGGCGCAAAGCAGTTGCGCTCATGCCGTCGAAACTTGTCGCTTCGCGGTAGTTCAATAAAGAAAGTAGTTTTTACGCAGGCACCTCCGGGTGCCTGCTTTTAATATCTACTTCGTATCCCGCAAGAATGATGCATTGAGGACACCTAAGAGCATCATGACGCTGAGCGCAAGAAATATGAGGCGGAATGTTTCAGGGCTGTGGGGGTCCATGACCCTGAATACCACAGCACCGATGAGCGATGCGGCAAGAAATGCGAGCGGTGACGTATTGCGGAAAAATCCGATGAGTGCAGAATTTTCACCGGTGGCGTGTTTGAAGAAATACGTTTCGTTCATTACCTCGGTGGTGCTTGCGCCAACGCGACTCAAAAAGAGGATCGCCGCCCATGGTGCGAAGACTGCCGCGCTAAGCATTCCCCAGAGCGCGATCGCTCCTGTCGAGCACGCCATAATGATAAAACCGGCGACCATAAGTTCTTTTTCTCCCAAACGCGCATCAGCAAGGCGACCGAGCGGATATTGGAGCATGATGAAGGGGAGAAGCATGATGGTGAACAGTATGCCGATCTCTTTCCAAGGGAACCCTAGAATCGTGTGCAGATAGAGCGGCATGTAAATGATCATGGTTGCGTAAAAGAACCACAGGAGGAAGTTTGAAATGAAAACGGCGCGCGTATCGCGGTTCTGAAACATTTTTCGCGCACTTGCAAAGAACCCGGCCTGCTCGTACACAGGGTCTTTGAATGTATGTAATTTTTCTGCGATGAGGTACCAGACGGGAACCATCAACATGGCAGAGACGATGTAGAGTTTCCAGTAGTCGCCATTCGTGAGAAGCAGCGAGGCGATTAATGGAGACAGTACCCAGGCGAAGTTTATGACCGTGAGATAGAGGCCGCGTGTCTTGCCGGTAGTCGAGTCGTCAGAGGCGCTTTCAATGAAGAGGTCGAGCAGGTAGCTGATGATCGGAACTAATGCGAGATGGAACGCGATCATTCCTGCGACGAACAAGGGAGACCGGAAATAGATGACCCCAGCTAAGAGAAGAATTTCAATGCCCGTTGCTACCAGTGCGATGTTGTGGCCTCCCAATCGACGAAGTACACGCGGTGCGTACGCGAGACCGATCAGGGTCAAGATCGATCCGGCAGAAAAAACTGCCGCAAGGTATTTTTCCGGAAGAAATGTTTCAAGGAACGACGAGTTGATGTACGAGGTGGCGGCGGTATGGAGTGCGAACAGAAAACTTGCGGCATAGATGGCAAGGAGTGAGAATGATCGGGCGATGGTCGTGGACATACGATCAGTATACATCAAAAATAGCGTCGCTTTGCGAGTGCAAAGCGACGCTATTTTCTAATCTGAGTAGTGTGGCAGGACTAGACTCCCAAAATGACCGGGAGTACGATCGGACGCTTTGCAGTCTCCTGGAAGAGGTATCTGCTCACCGCGTCGGTGACTTTGTCGCGTACATAATCAAAGTTGATGGCTTTGACGCCCAAGGTGTTGTCCTCGATCGTTTTCTTGGTGATCGAGCGGGCGTTGCGGAGCATGTCCTGTGATTCGCGGAGGTATACGAATCCGCGCGAAATGATATCCGGTGATTTACGGACGCGACCGGTTGCGGTCTCTACCGATACGACGATCACAAAGATGCCATCTTGTGCGAGGAGTTGGCGATCACGGATGACCACTTCCTGAAGGTCGCCCACTGAGAATCCGTCAACCAAGACGAGATTATGCGGTGCCGATTCGGCGCGCACACGCACCTCTTTTCCTTCGTTGAAGAATTCGATCACCATGCCGTTGTCGGGAATAATGATATTTCCTTCAGGAGTGCCGACTGATTTCGCGATATCAGCGTGCACGCGGAGCATGTAGTGATAGCCGTGAACGGGAACAAAGAATCGCGCACCGACCTTCCGATGGATCCATGCGGTTTCTTCGCGGTTGGCGTGGCCGCTTGAGTGAACGTCAGACACTTGGTAGTGAATAAGGCGCGCACCTTGGCGTGAAAGGTTGTCTTTGAGTTTTTGAACACTGCGTTCGTTACCGGGAACGATCGAAGAGGAGAGCACGACGGTATCACGCTTGCCAATCTTTAAGTATTTGTGACTCTTATTTGCGGCACGCATAAGAGAAGCGAATTCGTCTCCTTGAGCGCCAGTGGCGAGGACGACAATTCGATCAGGCGGGTAGTCATCCATGCTTTCGATCGGAATGATCGTATCGCGCTTGACCGTAAGCATGCCTGCTTCGCGGGCAATCTCGACGTTGTTCTTCATGCTACGTCCGTCAATCACGATCTTTTTGCCAAGTGATTCGGCTGTGTTGATGATATGAATGAGTCGTTCAATGAGCGAAGAGAACGCGGCGATGAGAATACGACCCTCGGTGTTCTTCAAGATCTCAGTGAGCTTATCGTGCACCACTTTTTCGGGGATCGAGAATCCGGGGCGCTCAACGTTGGTCGAGTCGGCCATCAGAAGAAGATTGTTCTCTTTTGAGATCTTGCCGAACTCGTTCTCTTCGAATTCAGAAGGGATGCCGTTCTCGTGGTCGAGTTTTAGGTCGCCGGTGTGGATGATGTTGCCGAGCGGGGTCTCAATGATGACACCCATGGAGTCGGGAATCGTGTGGGTGACCGCGAAGAATTTAAGCTTCATGTCACCAACCGGAATCTTGTCGTCTTTTTCAACAATGCGGATATTGAGCGGTTCCAAATGAGGGAATTCCTCCTGACGCTTACGGATCATAAGTGTTGTCAGGTTGCGGGAGTAGAGCGGCGGGTTACCCATTTTTTCCATAAGGTAGGGGACGGCGCCAATGTGATCAAGGTGGCCGTGGGTAATCACGAGTGCTTTGATCTTGTGTCGGTTTTCTTCAAGATAGCGTGTATTAGGAAGAATGAAGTCGATACCCGGAGTACTCTCTTCTTTGAACTGAATGCCGGCATCAACAACAATGATCGTATCTTTGTATTCAATGACCGTCATGTTCTTGCCGATCTCTTCAACGCCACCGAGCGGGATCACGCGCACCACGCCATCTTCGAGTGGTGGCACGGGGACGCTGTTGCCATTGTGCTCAGCGCGTGGTGCGCTCGACATAGGGCGCGGCTTGTGCGATCCGCTCCGTGCCGGACGGAGTTTGGAGCGACTCCCCGAAAGGGAATGGGTCGGATTGCCAGCGGCGCCACTCGGGCGCGGTGCGCCAGAATGAGAGTCGCGCGTTGGGCGGCCTCCTTGACCTCCTCTGCTGTGCCGATCATGAGAAGGGCGCCCGCCTCCGCTCCGGTATCCTCCTGCGTGGAATGGCGCACGCGTACTGCGCTCACCTGCATCCGATCTGGGGGTTTGCGGTGCGCCGGCAGGTGTCCCTCCGCGTTCTGTTTGATGTGTCGCTGTGCGTTGAGCACCTCCTTGGTTTCCCTGAGGAAAAGGACGACCGCCCGAACGAGCCGGACGATTAGGGCGTCCCATGCCGCTGCGGACAATGCGCGCTGTCGGTGATGATTTTCTTTCTTCGTTCATATCTATCTGTGCGTATGCTGTTACTACTGTTAATTTACGGTTGTTAATTGTTGCTAGGATTTAGGCGCTAGGCACTAGGGACATGCATGGATGCTTGTAACTACTAATACCTAATGACTAACGCCTAACGTATTTACTGAAATATCTTCCACACAAAGTCTGTCTCGCGGTACCACTCATACACGCTCCCAAAACGCTCTGACGGATCAGTGACAACGCCCGCAGCGATCCCGTTAAGGTCGCCAGGAACTACGTATAAAAGGTTCGGTGCGTAGAGGAATGTTGCAGGCTTGTCGCTGATGATCTCGTCGATGAATGTTTTGTATCCGGCGAGACGTTCTTCCATGGTGCTTACCGAGTAAATGCGCTCGAGCACTTTGTCGGTCGCTGGGTTCGCATACATGGTGATGTTGTATCCCGGGTCATTGCGTTGGGATGAATGCCAAAATGAATACAGCGCCGATTCTGCCGGGAAGATCCCGCCAAAAAGGAGTGCATCATACTTGCGCGGGCGAATGATCGTTTCGCGTAGGTCGCCTTCGTCGAAGTACGAGAGTTCTACGCGAATACCCACTTGTTCCCATGTTGTAGCAAGGATCTCGGCAACCGCCTTGAGCTCAGGGATATTGCGGGTTGCCAACGTAAAGCGCAGTTCAAGCGTCTCTTTTTTCTGGGTTTTTACGAGTACGTTCTTTGCTTCGTCGAATTCCCAGCCGGCGTCTTCGAGCACGGTGCGTGCCTCCTGGATCTGTTCCGGAGTAAGTGCTGTCGGAAAAACTTCCTCCTGGAAGCCCAGAATCCCCGGGGGGATCGGCCGCGAGAGTGGCGTTACATTGCCGGAGAAAACTTCTTCCGCGATCTTTGCGCGGTCGGAGGTCTGTTCAATGACTGACCGCACTGCTGCATCGGCAAATATGGGTGCCTGGGTTTGGTTGAGGAATATACCATACAATCGTTGCTCAGGGAACGAGAGGACGCTCCGCCATTCTGTTTTGAGCTCGGCTATGGTTTTTGGGGAGATCGAGGCGATCGACTCAACATCGCCCTTGCGAAGCGCTTTGACGGCGGTGTCTTCGTCCGCAAAGAATGAAAACTGTATTGTTTGAATGTTTGGTTCACCGAGGGCAAAGCGACTGAACGCGGTGAGCTTATACGAGTTGATCGTTTTGCCGTCGCGGCTCTGCTTGAAGCTTGCGACGCGGTAGGGGCCTGACCCTATCGGCTCAACGTTAAGCGTGCTAGAAACGAATGCACTCTGTTCAGTGTCACCCCAGAGGTGTTCGGGGAGGATTCCCAAAGTGGTGTTGTCGAGGAACGAGACGTAAGGTTTCTTTAAAACGAATCGCACTGTTTGTGGGTCGATCACTTCTACTCCCACGCCATCCCAGCGGCCGCGAATGTCGCTTTTGGCAATCGTCTCCTTTGCTTTTCCGATCGTAAACACGACATCATTTGCGGTGACCGGTTCGCCATCATGAAAGACGACATCAGGACGCAGGATGAAGGTATACGAAAGCCCGTCAGGAGACATTTCATAGGATGCCGCAAGATCCGGAATGAGTTCGCCGGAGTTTGTTTTTCGCATGAGTCCCGAATACACGAGCGCTGAGAGATCGCGGTCAGCATCGGATGTCGCGAGTAATGGATTGATGAATTTTGGCGCCCCGACCACGCCCTCAGTGAGCGTTCCGCCACGGTGGGGCACAGGGGTCAAGAACGCACGATTCACTTGGTAGAGAAGTACCAAGGCACTTACCATAAAAATCGCGGTAAGTCCCAAGAATACGCGTCGGCCTGCAGGCGAGAACGTATGAATTGCTCTGGTGAGTGTCTGCTCGCCTTTGAGTTCAAACCGAGATCCAAGGAGACGCACGAGTGCGTAGTAGGTTTTTTTAAGCATTGTGTGAGATGGTCGATGTCGGAGCGTGGGTGTGGAGAACGAAACGACAACAACGGCTTAGGATGCTGATCCGAAGATAATAAAAGATGAATGGAAACTCAGAGAAATGTGCCCAGCGTGTTTTAGAGCGGGACAGATGCAACAGGAGCAGATGCAATAAATGAAGCGGCGAGGACAGAAAGCGCAAAAAGGGTGCCGACAATGATGGTCGTAATGAAGATGATTTTTTCTGCGCCGCGGCGCGTGTAGTGAAGCGAGCTGTCGCCGCCTCCGAACGCTGCGCCAACGCCGGCACTATTCCGCTGGATGAGGACGAGCACGATCAGAATTGCGGCCAGTGCTACCTGGATCCAGGGCAAAGCATGAGCAAGTTGCATAGGCACAATTATAGCACATGGTGGGTAATACGCAATATTCCATATCGCGTGCAGCTTGGGGAAAAGAAAACCGCGCCGTCGGGAGACGGCGCGGCGGGGGAGCGGTTGATCACCGGTCACCCAGGCTTTTTAAAGGGAGGAGTCCGGCTTTTTCCAGTGCTTGCTGGATGCTTTCATCGAACTCGTTCTTTCGGTTTTTCTCGGCCTCACAGAGCGCTCGCAGTTCGTCGCGTGGTGCCTGATAGGTCGGGTCAATCGCTTCGTCGAGCGCGTGGGAGAGGCAGTCGGGATCGGTGCAGGTTTCGGCGGGCCAGTGGTAGATCGGGTTGATGGTCCCCATATTGTTATGCCCGACGATATCTCCATGTTGTGTTTTCCCACATATCGTACAGATACGCGCACCAGCAGAGAATATGCCATGGGCGATAACGAATCGATCCTGGTGTGCCCAGGCGATGATGTGGAGCGCGTGGAGCAATTCAATGCCACTGAATATGCAGAGTTCCCAACCGTCTTTTTTGCGCATATGCGCTTTGGTGTCGATGTCGCCAATTGTCTGAGGGTTTTCTTTGGATGTGAGCCAAAGTTCACCATCAATACATTTGGTCATCGAAAGGTACCCAAGTGCGTAGCCGACTGACGTGCGCAACCCTTCTTGGGAAAAGTCAGTCACGTGTTTACGGGCTGAATTCCCGATGCAAAGAAATGACTCTGCGGGATTTCCGTTGACGAGCCGAAACGAGCAATTAAGCGTAAGTGGTTCCCAAAGCATGTTCTGCGGTTGGAGTTTCCAAAGCGGCTTCATATAACCTCCAGGGTGTTGGTTGTAGGCGAGTACTTCTGCGCGAACCATACTGCAGTAAACAGTATCCGTCAATCCCACAATAAAACCCCGCCGTTTGGAACGGCGGGGCGGGGATTTGTGGTCCAATCATTTTTTACTATGCGGAAATGATTTCCGGCAAGACAGCGTGTTCCTGAGCAGCAAGATCTTCTAGAGACATACCCAAGTGTTCCAGAAAAATGAGCAGGACTGCTTCTTCTATCGCAGTTCGCATTTCGGCAGGTAGTGGTGATCGCCAATCTTTACGTCCCCCATCCTCACTTCCGAGTATTGAGTCAACAAAGGGGATGTTTGGAGAGTTGGCGCGTACTCGCTTGCCCTGTCTGCGACGTTCCCCATGCACAACGTGACAGGTGATCACGTCAATTCTTGGGTAGCTTCTTCTTACATACCGGATGGCACAATCGAGTGCTTCGATCGCTTGCGGCGTGGTGAGGACATGATGCTCACCATTGATGGTAAGCATCATGTCCTCTAACTTTACGTGTATAGTTGCGGTCTGCGTTTGCATGCGCCCTCCTGCGTGGCACTGCTTGGTATTAGGGATACATATTGTCCAAACGCAATTATATCAATTTTTACGGGCATTGTAAAGAGTTGTAGCATTGCAGCGTCAAGTTTACACACGCACACTCCCGGAGCTTCTCTAAGGGTGTCTTTCCTTCCATCCCCAGCC
>MHUZ01000037.1:23680-27345 GCA_001823605.1 Candidatus Yonathbacteria bacterium RIFOXYD1_FULL_52_36 | reverse complement strand
TGCGCAGAAGCTTGGGGTTCTCAAATATATCGTTCCTGAAGTAGAGGAGGGGATCAAGATCGAGCAGAACGGCGACCATATTTACGACGTTTGGGAACATAATCTCCGGGCACTCCAGCACGCCGCCGACCGTGGCTGGCCGTTACACGTGAAACTGGCCGCCCTGTTACACGACGTGGGGAAACCGGCAACCCGCCGCTGGTCAGACGAGAAAAAAGACTGGACGTTCTATGGCCACGACGTGGTCGGGGGACGCATGGCAAAAAAGATCCTTGAGCGGCTTAAGTTTCCCAACAAAACCGTGGATATCGTATCAACCCTCGTTCGCCATCACCTCTTTTTCTCGGATGTTGATAAAATAACGCTTTCTGCGGTGCGCCGTATCGTGCGAAACGTCGGACCTGATAACGTTTGGGATCTTATGAAAGTCCGCGCCTGCGACCGTATCGGCATGGGCCGCCCCAAGGAAACCCCGTACCGCCTCCGCAAATATGAATCAATGATCGAAGAAGCAATGCGTGCACCTGTTTCTGTGGGGATGCTTAAGATCGATGGGGCACGGATAATGGAGGTTTCACGGGAAACACCCGGGCCCCGCTTGGGCTGGATGCTCCACGCACTCCTTGAGGAAGCACTCGACAATCCCGATATCAATACTATTGAGTACCTCGAAGGCCGTGTCCTTGAACTTGCCAAGCTCTCTGACGGTGAACTTAAGGAATTGGGGGAGAAAGGGAAGGAGAAGAAAGACGAGGCAGAAGCAGCCGAATTGGGCGAAATTCGAAAGAGGCATTGGGTGAAGTAGCCCCATACCAAGGGCGGTCCTTGATATTGACCTAAACAAAACCCCCGTACGGACGTACGGGGGTTAAATATTTACCGAAACTTCAGAGTATCATTCGCCAATCGGATATACGAAGCGTCCGTCAGGATACCGATTCGTGCCGCGCATACAAGGTCCTGGTAAGATCTGGCTTCCGGCGTAGGGTTGAAACACACCATCTTTAAACTCGAAGTGTGTTACTTGCTTCCAATCAAAACCATTGCTCTGCGGCAACTCACCACCGCAAAGTGCCTCCATCTGCTCAACAGTAAATGCTATCGTTTTCATACACCCTCCACGTCTCTAGCTAAGAAAGCATCGTTCGTCATCGGCCCTATCGTCACTACCCATCCACGAATTGTGGGTAAGCGCGACAATTAGGTCTGCGACCATTCCTGAAACGAGTTTGTCGAGCCATGGCTGAATACCCGAACAGGCAACCACAATGCCACGACGCTTTACGCCACCCCAAAATGGTGCGTCTCCAGGAAAGAGCAAGTGTGGCACGATGTCGGTACGATCATCATTCCGGTCATGCCAAAGCTGAATGGCCTTGCATCGCGAAATTTCAATGAAAGGGTAGGGGAAATCCTTAGCATTACCGAGTGTATGCTCGTATAGGGCGACGGGTTGTATTTGGTAGTTCGGCCATTCAGAGTAGTCTGGACGATCATCTTTCATCCCAGGCACCAACACCACGACGTGGAGTTGCCCCCTTGTGGGTTGCAACTCCAACCTCAACGGGCTTGCATATATGACATCGAGTGCCGTTAGTGTTGCTCTATGAGCAATCTCTTTAGTAAGAAATTTTGGCGTGCAGAAATTTTCGGTCATTGCCTGACCCTCCGATTGTGGTGGTTATGAAGTGAATAGAACCGCTTTATCTATAACAGAAATACCATGCAAAAATTGGTTTGTCAACACACACTGCCCCGCTAAGCTACTTCAGCGTGATCTCGAACGGACAGTGATCAGAGCCGTAGAGGTCGGCGAGGATCTTAGTGCCGGAGATGCGGGGGAGGAGATCAGGGCTTACGAAAAAATAATCGATACGCCAGCCGACGTTGCGATCGCGGGCACGTGTTTTCATATCCCAGTAGGTATACGCGCCCGTCTTGGTGGGATAGAAGTGGCGGAACACATCGGTATAGCCGTGCGCGACCACCTCATCCAACCATGCACGCTCTTCGGGCAAAAACCCTGTGTTATCTTCGTTTTCTTTCGGTCGGGCGAGGTCAATTGCCTCGTGTGCCGTATTTATGTCGCCGCAAAAAATAACACGCTTGCCCTGTGTGCGCAGTCCATCAACAAACTCAAGAAATGCGTCGTAGAAATCGAGCTTGTATTGAAGTCGCTCTGGCCCGCCGCCACCATTGGGAAAGTAGACGTTCAGTAATACGAAGTCAGAGTAGTACGCAACAATTGTGCGCCCCTCATCATCAAACTTTTGAATACCCATGCCGTACTCAACTTTTTCCGGCTCGATTTTTGAATAGATCGCCACACCGCTGTACCCTTTGCGAAGTTTTGATGACGCAAAATATGAATGGTACCCGGCAGGATGACGCACTTCGTCGGGAAGTTGCTCTGCCTCAGCCTTGGTCTCTTGCAAGCACAAAATATCAGGATTTTGTGCAAGAATTTCCTTCCAGAACCCATTCCGTCCTACAGAACGGAGACCATTCACATTCCAGGAGATCAGTTTCATGTGTCGATTATACCATTGATTTTAAAGCGCTTCAGGTGTAGGGTGAGAGGAGATTCTTTCATATAGGTTCCTCGCAACAGGGTGTCGATGTACTTATAAAAACTTGTTTCATTCGCCCGTATTTCAGAGTTTGGTTTTAATGATGGAACCTATATAAGCTCCTCGGCTCGGAAACGCAAACGAGTACGTTTTCGTTTCTCTCGCTCTACGTCGCTAATAACATTTATTATTCAGGAGGCGTTATGCCTATGGTCACACTGGAGGCACTGCTTGGTTGTATTGCGAAAAAGAACTTGCCACCCGAAAAAGCATGGCTCATCGTTACGGCGCACAGCGTCATGAAGGTAACTAAACTTCCTGATAAAGGTCTCTCGAAAACACCACTTGCGAAACGTCTCCACGGGTTTACGAGTTATGTCCGCGTCGATGAATTGCTCGATCTCGTGTGTCAAAAGTTCAAACATCCACTTTCAGAGATTCGAATCAGTCCGCTTGTCCGCACGATGCCTGATGGAAGCATTCAGACCGACATTAGGATTGATGTCGGAAACACGACCATGATCCCTAACGCAAAAGCATTTCAAATGACTGCGGAGTTAGTGTGATACTCCACCCCGCACTCAGCGCCGTTTCGATTTCATCGAAACGGCGCTTTTCCTTTGTCCTTTACTTACTCTTCCTTATTCCTTCCGACGCTTGCCGTGAAACTGTTTGTGTACAGCACGCAGGTGCGCGTCCGTTACGTGCGTATATATCTGTGTCGTGGCGATATTAGCGTGTCCTAGAAGCGCCTGCACACTGCGCAGGTCGGCACCATTTGAAAGGAGATCCGTGGCGAACGCGTGGCGGATCACGTGCGGCGTTACTTTGTTCATAATGCCGGCTCGTGCAGCATAGACTTTAAAGTGCCGCTGTACGTCGCGCGGAATAATACGGTGCAGTTTCTTGGGGCGCCCGTCAACAAACAGCGCTTCTTCCATGTCGGTCCGTGCCGCGAGATACGCACGCACAGCATCCTTGGCAGTGGGGGAGAGAAAAACCACACGCACTTTGTCACCTTTGCCGCGCACGGATAGCTCATCGCGCGAGAGGTCAATATCAGAGTTGAGCGCACAGAGTTCGGCAACACGAAGC
>MHUZ01000037.1:0-23662 GCA_001823605.1 Candidatus Yonathbacteria bacterium RIFOXYD1_FULL_52_36 | reverse complement strand
CGGCAACACGAAGCCCCGTCGAAAAAAAGAGTTCGAAAATAGCCGCGTCCCGCAAATACGCCGCGCGTTTGTGCGGGTCGGTCTCTTTCGCAAATGCTTCGTTCGGCGCACGCATCAAGCGCTCAAGTTCTTGATCAGTCAGGAGGTCAAGCGAGCGGTCAGGAACCTTTGCCAGCTCAATGCGTTCCGGAGAAACGCTTTCCATACCTCGCTTGCGCAGGAATTTCAAGAATGCACGCAAGGCGATCAGGTAGTAGTTCTGTGTGCGGCGTTTCATTGATCCCGCAGTGCCACTCTGGCGGTTGAGCCACAGACGAAACTCGCGAATATTTTCCTCCGTGATATCACTTGGAGACTTCACGTGTGCGTGCACAAAGAATCGTGTGAGGTAGCGGTCATAGTTCTCGACCGTCTTTACTGCACGACCGCGCTCGATCTCAATGTATTCAAGAAATTGCCGCTTGGCTGTTTGAATGTCCATTCTATTCATTGTAGCGCGGGGTAAACTTTTCGCACAATATTTTTCCACTTTGACTTTCATGAAATGAGGCGTAGGATAAAAGTTGGTCTCGCATCAAACGCCCGGGAGGACGCTATGCGCATATTGCTGATTGAAGAACCGAATCACGGCTTTCTGCACAGAGTTTCGCGAAGACTAAATGAGCTGTTGTTTCCGCAGGTGCTCCTGTTCGTTATTGGTAAAGATACCCCGTGGGGCCGTCAATCGGACCCTATGGATATGTTTCCATTGCGACATCATCTACTTCAAGATCCGGTCGAACGACCTATTTCTCGAATTAAAACGGTGCCACAATCCCCATTTACAACGGTGGGAACATTGTCCAAAGAAATCAGGACTATCGTGTCCATATTCCGTGCACGAGATTCGCCTGTACCTGTATTTTAGGGGGATATCCACATCTCACTACGTCTATGCCGCGCGACTACGTCGCGCGGCATTTCTTTTTTTGATATACTGTACTCACTATTATGAACCCAAACGACCAAGGAAAACTTGATTCCGACGGAACCGGCGGTCTTGAGCTCGAGGGCATCATCATCGAAAGCTCGTCTTCGTCTGATGGCCCCGCTTCAGGCACGGGGATAAGCGGAGATCAAGGAGGCACCCATATTGCCGACGATCTTCTCGAAGAAGGCGGCATCGAGATCCTCAAGAACGGTCGTTCGCTCGATCTCAACGACCCTGACCTGATCTAAGCCGTACTTTTTCCCCGGGAAACCCTCTTTTGTCGTCACGCCCTGCGGCGCTTGCGTTTTTTAGCCTTTTATGCTACAATAGTGCATACAACGATTTTGGAAGAATATATGCTTACACCACGCCAAAAACAGCCGCTTGTTAAGAAACACGGCCGCCACGAGAAGGATACTGGATCTCCTGAGGTTCAGGTCGCCATTCTCACGAAGCGGATCACCGAGCTTGCTGATCACTTGAAGAAGAACCACAAGGACAGCCACTCGCGCCGCGGACTTCTCAAGATGGTTGCCGATCGCCACGCGCACTTGAAGTATTTGAAGAAGAAAAGCCCTGAGCGCTACGGCAAAGTGACCAAAGAGATCGGTCTCAAGTAACAAACTTCCAATCGCCCCACACAACGGGGCGATTGCTGTTTTTGAATCTTACGCCTGCGGGTGTATTATGGGGGTATCAATTTTCTTGATCGTTCGTTTTTAAAAGTTGTTTTTATTTTAATAAATTAAGATTAAGGATGCGCGATTTTGGATGAGCTGCGCGAAGCCGCCGAGCACCGAACTGAGGCGTACTGAAAGGTACGACGAGGGAGGAGCGGAGGCGGCGACAAAGCAGATCGTCACAATCACGCATCCTCACACATATGGCAGTTATAAAACACAAAGACCAGCGCGTCGGAGTTTTCATCGATACGCAAAATCTTTACCACAGTGCGCGGAATCTTTATAAAGCAAGGGTTAATTTCGGGGCAGTCGTACGCGATGCGGTCGCTGACCGCAAGCTCGTGCGCGCAGTCGCCTACGTCATCACCACCGAGAGCGGCGAGGAGTCAAGCTTCTTTGAAGCACTCACCAAGATCGGCATCGAAACAAAGACCAAAGACCTCCAGATCTTTTTTGGCGGTGCCAAGAAAGCTGACTGGGATGTCGGGCTGGCGATCGACGCAGTACGCTCTGCACCAAAGCTTGACGCGATCGTTATTGCTTCAGGAGACGGCGATTTCGTACCGCTTGTCGACCACCTCAAAAGCTTGGGTGTCCAAGTCGAGGTTGTTGCTTTTGGAAAATCGGCATCACTAAAACTCAAAGAAGCAGCTGATCACTTTGTTGATCTCTCGGGCGATCCGCACAAATACCTCATCGCACCTCGTGGCGCAAGCGCGCGCGGAGGAAACGGGAACGGCAACACGTCACGACCAGCCAATGGGACCCAACCACCCGCAGGCCGTACCCGTAAGGTGATCCGCAAGATCGAAGAGTAGCAAAAAGAAAAGACCCCTATTGGGGTCTTTTTTGCATAAAAAGCTGATGTAATTATTACTGTTCTTGTTCTTCGTTCCTAACGAAAAGAATGCATTCACCTTCTCGATCGACAAGGATTCGTGCCTCGTGGATGCAATCAGTGAACGGCATTATTCTTTTGAGCATACCGACATCGGGGCGACATTCCGAAATGGTTAATATGCCATAGTTCGGATCTTTCACCCTTTTTGTGTCTTGAACCATCATTACTACACCTCTTTTTATTGGGATTATATCCCTACGGAAAGAACAATTGCGTCCATCGTCTTTGCTTTTACCCTATCGGCCAAAAACAAAAATGAAGTGTTAATTATACACATTTACGTTTATTTTGTCAAACGCCGTTGCCGACTGCATTAAATCCTGTTGTGCACATAGCGCGAGAGAAAAGCATCGTGGTATACTAATTTCAATACGGTAGCGTACGGAGTTCGCCAAAAACAGAACCATATATCATGCCAACCGAGGAACAGGTCCAGGGTACGAATCAAGCAGGGAACAATATTCTCGTGCCAAAGTCTACGCCTGTTTCTCCGGCTACTACCACATCATTTCCCGCGCCCGCAAGTGGCCATGTCGTGATCCGACCGCTCCGCACCTACAAAGACGACCTTGCCGAGGCGATCAAAAAAGGAAACTTGTCAAAAGAAGGTATTGCGCGCGCTGAGCGCGATAAACGTGCACAAAAGCAAGCACCGCAACCTGTCAAAAAACCGGTTGTCCCACCGCCTGCACCAAAGGCGCCGACCCCTCCAAAACCGATTCACGAAATCCCCAAAGCACCTATCGCACCCGCAAAACCGATTGCGCCCATTGCTCCTGTTGTTCCTCATGTTCAAACAGCCCCTGAGAAACCAGTAGCTCCTGTACCTCCACCGCCTGTTGTACACACAACAGAACAACCGCATGAGGATCGCGAGAGCAAGGAACGATTTTTTGAAAAACTATTACATGTCCGTCATGAAGAGCGTGCCGCAACACCTCATTCGGTCCCACAAACGCTCTTACCTGACACGCGCGAGTCACGGCCTGACCATGAACTCCCGAAACCGCATGCAACGGAGCCGCTCATTCCCCCCGCTCCCAAAAAAGAGGCTCCTCCCGCACCATCACCAAAACCTGTCGAACGACCCGCGCCACAAAAGCCGATCGTTCCACCTGCACCAAAACCAGAACGCACAAGCACCGCGAAAGACGTGGCGCCATTCCTTCCGTTCTGGGCAACACCGGACGGCGAAGCGCCTGTTGTAAAGAATCAACCAGAACCAGAGCCAGTGGTCATACAACAAGCCCCTAAACCGTCTGCTCCTCTTGTCCGACGCGAGGATGGCCCCACGCGCGGATCAGCCGTTGTGGAAGTATCTTCATTCCCTACGCGCATGATCGTTTCCACTCTTGGTGGATTGATCCTTGTGGCTGGTCTTGGGTTCGGCGCATACACGCTCCTACAGCGCGAACCTGATCCCGCACAATTGATCGCAAGGGAGTTTCCTACACACTTGGTGACCGTTACGTCGATTGTTTCCATTGATGCGACCAGTCTTGAGGGAGCAGAACTTGCCAGTGCTTTCTCCACAGAAGTGGAAAAGGCTTCTTCCGGAAAAGCGACGGGAATCATCTTTGTAAAAACCGTGGATGGTCAATCCGTACCGCTTACGTCAAAAGAATGGTTCGCGCAAGCGCGCCTTACGCCACCAGGCGCTCTTCTTCGCTCTTTTGAACCCACGTTCGCAGCTGGTTCGTACGAATCGCACAATGGAGGCAACGCATTCCTTGTTTTTGATGTGTTCAGCCGTGATCGTGCGCTTTCCGGTCTCCTTGCATGGGAAAAGACGATGGCGGGAGATCTTCGCGCATTTCTCTCCACCGCAGCTCTCCCCGGGGCTTCCTTCACTGACGGAACCCTCGGCAATATTGCGGTGCGTCGTGCCGGAGCAGGAGCGACTGCGCTTGTTTACGGAATGCTCCCCGACGGTCGCATTGTGATCACGCGCGGTGAAGGAACCTTTATAGGGCTGCTTGAATCCCTTCCATTAAACTAATACACACTCCATAAACGGTGTAGTATACTTGTCAGTGAGGTAGGATGAGACCATTGTTTCACTTCGACCGAGCGAACCAAGTATATGCTTTGCATATACTTGGCAGTGAGGTCAGGGTGAGATCAGAGACCGTACGCGCATTACCGATAATATATTTCTATGGAAAACCACAAACAAGCATTGATCGAGGAAAAAAAACATCTTGAGGGCGAGCTTTCATCCGTCGGCCGTCGCAACCCTGAAGTACCTGGCGACTGGGAAGCAACCCCGGCACCGATCGATATTATGATGGCCGACCCGAACGAGGTTGCCGGAGGTGTTGAAGAATTCGAGGGACGCGCCGCGGTTGAGGTAGAGCTTGAGAATCGCCTCCTCGAAGTGACTGACGCACTGGCACGGATCGAAGCGGGAACCTATGGAATGTGCTCGGTGTGCGGCAATCCGATCGAAGACGATCGTCTTGGTGCTAATCCGGCGGCTATCACCTGCAAGGCACACATGAACGGATAGCCTTTGTATTTGTGAGGATTTCTTCGTTGCTTTCGTCACTCAAACCATCACCGTACCAGTCGTACGCCTCAGGTTCTCACTCCTCAGCGTCTCGAACTCCTTACAAATCCATACGGCTATAAACAATTTGTATGGCATTCGCAAAAGCATATTCAACACAAGTTGCAGGACTCTCGCCTCGCACCGTTGTGGTAGAAGCAGACCTTTCCAAGGGTCTGCATTCTTTTTCTGTAGTTGGCCTTCCCGACAAAGCCGTCGAGGAGGCGCGCGATCGTGTTGGATCTGCCATCAAAAACTCGGGATTCCCATCACCCAAAGCATCCAACAAGAAGATCGTCATCTCACTCGCGCCTGCTGACCTCAAAAAAGAGGGTCCGCTCTTTGATCTCCCGATCGCACTTTCGTATCTTCTTGCAGCCGGCGAGATCGCATTTTCCCCCGAGAAAAAATTGTTTGTGGGCGAACTGGCACTCGATGGCACGCTCCGCCCGGCACGCGGAATCCTCATGGTCGCCGCACACGCAAAACAAGCAGGGTTTGAGGAGCTCTATGTGCCTGAAGAGAACGTACGTGAAGCGGCACTCATTGAAGGCGTCGCAGTGTATGGCGTGAAAACACTCAAGAGTATTGCGGGGCATTTAAATACCAAGACGAATGGGGAACGCGTATCGATAAAACTTTCTCCTGCGCCGCACGAGCCCCTGAGTGGAGAGCTTCCCACGTCATTCGTTGATCTGCGTGACATTCGCGGACAAGAAAGTGCCAAGCGTGCACTCGAAATCGCCGCGGCAGGGCGCCACAACATCGCGATGTGGGGACCTCCCGGATCAGGAAAGACCTTGCTTGCGCGGGCACTGTCGGGGATCCTACCACCGCTCTCTTTTGAAGAGCTCATTGAGGTGAATGGGATCCATTCGGTCGCAGGAACACTTTCAGAACTTCTCACTACGCCACCGTTCCGTGCTCCGCACCACACGTCATCGCACACCGCGATCGTCGGCGGAGGTTCCACGCCACGCCCCGGTGAGATTACGCTCGCACACAGAGGCGTGTTGTTTCTTGATGAATTCCCTGAGTTCGATCGCCGTGTGGTCGAATCACTCCGCCAGCCGCTCGAGGACCGAATCGTTTCTGTGGCACGCGCCAAAGGTTCGGAAACATTTCCTGCGGACGTGCTTCTCATTGCCGCCATGAATCCTTGTCCGTGCGGAAAGCGGGGGAGCGGGGAGGAGTGCACGTGCCCACCCATTGCCGTCTCGCGCTATGTACGCAAGATCTCCGGCCCCATCATGGATCGTATTGATATCTGGATCGAAGTGCCCCGCATCGACTATGAAAAACTCGGCTCACACGAAGCAGGTGCGGAGGAAAGCTCTCTCGTGCGTGACCGCGTGCGCGGCGCACATGCGTTTCGCAACAATGCCGGACGTGCGGATGCCGCGCGCCTTGATACCAGATCGCTCCCTCATGCACGCGTGAGCAAGGGCGCTGAACAGCGCCTGATTGCCGCAGCAACACAGTTCTCGCTTTCAGCGCGTTCGTATTTCCGTACGCTCTCCGTTGCTCGCACTATTGCCGACCTTGAGGCAAGCGACACCGTCGAAGAATCCCACATCCTCGAGGCACTCCAGTACCGCCCCAAACTCAACACATTGTTGTAAAATAAAGGCACCCAATATGGGTGCCTGTGAGTTTAAGACAAACGACAAATCACTCTTCTTTAAGACCATAAATGGTCGTTTGTCCACCGTCCGCTATGAAGTAGGGTTTCTTTGCAAGAAATTCTCGCACCACCACGCTCGCCTTGTGCGCAGATGTTGACACAATGGAAATCAAGAACGCCCCTTGCCGGTACTCGGGACACTGCGTGATCGAAACCTTGGTAATAACAAGGCCGTCTCCGCCATAGATATCATCTTCCCCAAGATTAAAGGCGTCGACGATCTCCCGGAAGGCAAACCCTGCAAGGAAGTCCTTATTATTCCCCTGAATACGCTTCGGGAAGAAGCCCTCCTGCAAGTACAGCATGATGCGCAACTCCTCCAGGTTTTCCAGATTGCCGAAAAGATTTTCCGGCCACACGCGAGGTTCTGTAGTAGACATGAACGCCTCCAAAAGGATACAACCGGCACCGCACCGGTTTCTGGTATGGTTATACGGCACCCCAACGGAACCGTCAAATACAAAACCGGCGGAGCCATTAGCTCCGCCGGTTTTGTATTTTGGGGATTATCTCTAAACCTGCGGTTCTTTTGTCTTCCTCCCCCAAAAGATCTTTGCTTGGTAGATCGTGGCAATAACCTGAATGGTTCCCATCGTAATGAATAGTGCCTTAAACGACACAAGGCTTACGATGTATCCGCCGATCACCATGGCAATCGCGGTAACGATAAGCGCCTGACCGTCCGCAGACCCCCAAATGTACCCGTTAAACTTATCATCACTGTGTTTGTCGTAGAGCGCGTTCCAGGTTGGTGTGGCAATTGCACCGGCAACACCGAGTCCGATCTGCACCAAAAACAAATGTACCGGTGCTGAAACGAGCAGGTAACTAAAGGTAAAGAGCGCATTCAATCCGTATCCGAATACCATCAATTTTTCAGGATTCATCTTGTCGGCAAGTTTTCCGAACTGGATCATAAGAATCCCCTGAACTCCCAAGTAGAGCGCCCATGCCCATGAAATATCAAGAATATCGCCTCCGATGCCTCCCACAAACACCGCAAAGAGCGGTCCGAACATTCCTTCTCCTAAATACCAGAGATTGCTCCCGATCAGAAGTATTTTCCCGTACGCGCTTATCATTCAGAATAGTATACCACTCGTCTCAAAGTGACGGTAAACAAAAACACCCCAACTGTGGATTGGGGTGTTTTTAATTCGACCTTTGGATATTATCTAGACTCGAAGGGAAATGCGGTCGGGAAATTAAAGAAAGAAGGAATGTTCAGACGCCGCGCGCACCAACTACCAAAACCTAAAACGGATTCCGGGCACCGCGCACTTCAAAGTGGAGGTGCGATCCGGTCGAACGGCCGGTGTTGCCCACCGCACCGATCGTCTGCCCCTGCGCCACGCGCTCGCCCACAGATACGAAGTTCGAGCTTAGGTGCGCGTACAACGTCTGTGTGCCATTGCTGTGACGGATGACGACGTAGTTACCATACCCGCCGAACCACGGATTACCGGCGCTGTACTTGCTGATTACCACCTCGCCCCCGGCCGAAGCGTAGACAGGCGTTCCTGTCGGTGCACCGATATCAACACCGTTGTATCCATGAATGCCCTGGGTCTTGTGCCCGCCGGAAAGTGGGCGCACAAAGTACCCCGATGGCGCTGCTGTTGTTCCACTTGATGCAAGACCGGTACTTACGCGCGGCGTGCTCGGGGTCGAGACCGGAAGTTCACCACCGGGGATCATAATGATGCGTCCCGCGATAAGCGTTGACGGGGAAAGATCGTTAAAGTCTTGGATCTCCTGCGCATCACCACCATACTTCTTGGCAATCCCCGCGATCGTGTCCCCACGTTTCACTGTGTACCGAACACCTGAAACAGGGAGGATGGTGAGCTCTTGTCCTTCCTTGAGTGACTTTGAGGTCAGGTCGTTCGCCCACATGATCGTTTGCGAGGTAACATTGAACATCTTGGCAACTTCAGCCAATGTGTCTCCTTTGCGAACCGTATACGCGCTGATCTGATCAGCCGAACCGGTAACCTCCTCAGCATCACTCGCCGTACCGGAAGGACCAATGTCCGGAAGAAGTGCCGTTCCGTCGGCGATCGTAATATCTCCGCCGCCTTTTCCGAAATTAGGGTTCGGACTTGGTACAGGCGAGAGAAGTGCTACTGTTTGTGAGTTTATCTGCTCTTCTTTAGGTGCCTGATCCTTTTTTGCGAAAAGATCACCCAAAAAAGAGAAGATTCCCGCTTCCGCTTTCGGGGCCGGGAACGCAAAAAGGCCAGTCATTATCAAAACGACCAAAAACGGTTTTGCACCGTTTAATCCTTTCTTGAGGAACGATATGAGCTGACGGACATACACACGTTCTGGTCCGCCGGCGTTAGATTGTTTCGTACGAATAAGCCTAGTGTTGCACCCCTTGGGAACCATCCATGCTTACCGTTTCAGTGTTTTCTGCCAATTCCCAATGGTGGAGGGGTAGGTCGCACCCCGGACGCCCGAATCGGCCTTTCGGCCGATAGAGACCCCTGTCCGGGGGAGGTATAAGGAAAGTGTACACCCGGTGAAGTTCACGTCAACTTGCGGTGTGGATAAGTTTATTGCGTGAAAATAAGGTGAAATACTTGTTATTTTTATAAAAATATGGTATAATACATATTAATTTTCCCCAGAATTCCTTCAGAAAGAGTCACGTCAGTGGCATACTATACGTATATCTATGCCTGATCCTACAAAGACTCTCAATTTCGCTGACCTCCTCACTGACAAGGCCACGGCCATACGCCAGACAATGCAGAGCAACCCCACGCCTGAACTTGATCTACTGCGCCAAGCCGCGGGACTCAATACCCAAGCCAAGGGGTTCGCTCGGACCACTGAAACCATCACTGATGAGATCCGACAGATCGAGCAGGACATGCAAGCAAACGCCGAGCTCGAAGCTATCTTTGATCAATCTACAGAGGTTGCGGCACAAATCGCCGCCCAAAAAGCATTGCTCAAAAGTGGTGAGGGAGACCAGCGTGAACTTGAACGACTCTACCGACTGCGAGGCGATATCGCTCAAGATGAGTTCGAAACACTAGACCGCTACGGCATGGCAATCCAAGAGGACGAGAGCGAGGACACGGTGAGCGCCGTCACACTTCCATCAACAGAGGCCGTCAAGCAGGGTACTTCTATCAATCCATGGCAGGTAGGCCAGCAACGCCTCCTTGCAAAGCATGAGCGCGACCTTGAACTGACCCGGGTCAAACTCCGGGAATTCCCTGATGTCTCGGAGACACGCGACGCAGAGAACCTCCGTGCCTCGCTCATGCGTAAAGAGGAGTGGCTTGTACGAAACATTGCAAAAACACAGAAGAGAATCTCTCGTCTCTGGCCAAATGAAACCGTTGCGGAAACTCTTGAACCTGCTAGGATAATAGATGAAGAAACAACTCAATCACACCATTCTATGGAATCATCTTCTATTTCGCGTTCACAGCAATCCATGGAACCTAAGCGCTCCGCCGCAGAACCTGTTGTTGATCTCCCTCCAATGCATGATGCTCTCGCACTACCAGATTCGCCGGTCGTCGTGAAGGGAATAGAAATCGTGGCAAAGAAGATGAACAATGGAGAGATCCAGGAGGAAGATCTTCCTCCTGAGCTACTCCCCCGCATACTCAAAACTGCTGAAGAACTTCGTGCGCTTGAACCCAAACAAGACGCTCGCGCCGTTGGTGCCGCCGCGGTACATGTTGTCGATCTTGAACAGACAGCACCTGCCGTCGAAGACCCGACTCCTGCCCTTGAACGCGACAAGCTTGCAGCAACGGCGATCATTGGCGAGGAAGATGGGGGACCAGTAGTTTCGATTCCCGTTGCCGACGCAGAGCGAGAGCTTACGAATACCGGCGCTCCGCATTCTCCTGTTGAGGAGATCTCCCTCCAAAAGATATTTGCTTCACGTGAGTCAAAGACTCCTGTTTCAAACGCTGCACAAGAAACATCTGGTGCGGGAACTCCTGCACAAACCCTGGAGTCTGCGCCCACACCATTTGAAACAACCCTCCGCAAGATCCACGAGCGTGACCCAGAAAAGGCGATCCGCATCTTGAATACGATCGAGGGAAAGGATGGCCCTGTGCGCGAAAAGTTCCTCAAACTCATTACCGCAACAGAGACTCAGCAGGAAGTACAACTCGCGCGAGCAGAGAAGTCGCTTTCTGAAAAAGCATTCGGGTTCGTAAAAAATATTGGAGAGAATTACCAGCGCTTGCCGTTTGCCGTCAAGGTAGGTCTCGGTGGTGTGCTATGGGCTGGAACAATCCTCTCATCAGGTGCACTCGGCGCGCTCTTTGCAACTGGTGTTGTGGGGAGAAGGATGTTTACCGGAGCAGCCACAGCAGTCACGGTTGAGGCGGCGCTTCAACGCTACCACGAGCGCAAGGGTGGATCACGCACCGAAACGCAAGAAAAGAAAGATCGTCTCATCGCCCTCATGGCGGGAGTGCTTGGCGCAAGCGCAGGATCGCTCTTCAGTATGGCAAGCGATGCACTTGAGTCATCCGGCGCAACCACTGCTGCCGCAGAGCGTATTGCGGAAATTCGCAAAGAACTCGGTATCCCTATGGAACGAGCAAGCCTTCTCCCCAATGACCCTGGGCAGCTAGCGACTCAAGAGCCCACAAATGTAAATTTCAACGATCCTGATTTTGGAAATCAACCATCTGTATTGCGTGTCGACAACCCATCACCACTTGAAACGTTCGCAAGTGCTTCGGAAACACACGCCTCGTTCCCGGGGATCACTGAGCCGTTGCCTCTCGAAATCACTCCTGACGTTTCTGGTGTGAACGAAGCAATCCCTCTCGAAAAGATTGAGGTATCAATAAAATCTGGCGACAATCTTTGGAACATCATCAAAGAAAAAGTTGACGCACAGCAACTCACCGCAAATCTCACCCCAGACCAAAAAATTCGCTTCATCAATTCACTTAAAAACGGATTTGAGGCATTACCACAGGCGGAGCGTGAGGCTCTTGGGTTTGGTCACGGTGATATCGACAAGATATATGCTGGTAAGACACTTGATCTTACAAAAGTTTTAGGTAATACAAATTTTGTTCAGGAAGCGCTCCATGATGCCGAAATGTTTGACGGACATATTACCGCCGCAACCCCTGAAGCGGCAGCGGGGATCTCAGAGCAGATAGTATCCGCACCCGCCACAACTCCGATCGAGGACATCCCCGCCTCCATCACTGAAACACCTGTTTCAGAAATTCCCGAGAAACCCGCCTCAGTCGCGCCGGAGAACACACTCCATGACAGAAGCGGCAACATTGTGCGCGACAACTTTGGAAATCCGGTCCTTGCCGGAGAAAATGTTTCACTTGATCAAGCGTATGTCCGTGAACATTTTGCACCAAAAGAGCTTGGGCGCCTGAGTGAAGCGGTTATTGCCGGCCCTGAACGTGGCCTAAGCGATGCGCTCAACGTGATCTATCCACCTGCCGATGGCGAGGTGTGGACCGCAGGAGAAAAGAGTGCTTCGTGGACAACAATGAAAGGACAGTCAGCGTGGGAGCTCGTGTATCGTCCGGAGTCGCTCGGTCAGCAGATCGCCGCAGATCCTTCTTCAGTAAAAATGCGGGCTTTCATTCAAGCAATGACCGAATACAATATTCAGCCTGAACGCTCAGAGACCGTTGAAGGATTTCTTAAACGCGCACTTTCTGTTATTGCCGAGAAAAGCCCGAATCGGACATGGTCGGCATAAGTCCTATTAGATTTAGATTATATTCATATTATGAACAACGATATTCGCGCCCTCGCCGTAACAGAACTTGGTCTCGCCGATCTCCCGCAAGAAATGCAGGATGAGGTGCTTGCGCAAATAGGAGAAAACGTGATGCGCGGCGTTGCGGTTGCAGCACTTGAAAAACTTTCGCCCGAAGATCAAGCCGAATTTGAACGTCTCGCAGGATCAGGAGATGAGGCCGGAACACTCGCCTTTCTCTCCTCAAAAATTCCAGACTTCAATGCGTTCGTTGCGGAAGAATCCAAAAAAGCGATCGCGGAATTGAAGGAGCTGATCGGATAGCTTTTAGACATAAAAAGGTGACTGAAATACCCATAACGACATAGTCGTTATGGGTATTCTTCATTCACCATCAAGCACCACGACGCAGTATGGTATATCGAATAGAGCGTCAGCACTCGGATGAAACAAATGTAAACATTTGCTTCGATCCTCGCTTGACGCTATAGTGCCTCAATGGAACATCTCTCAACACTCAATCAGGAACAAAAAAACGCCGCATTGCACACCAAGGGACCGCTCATGATCCTCGCCGGTGCAGGAACCGGCAAAACAAAAACGATAACGCATCGGATCTTTCATCTCATCAAAGAAGGAGCATCGCCTGACTCGATCCTTGCCATCACCTTCACCAACAAAGCGGCAAAAGAAATGGAGGAGCGCGTCATGACACTCCTCGAGAGCGATGCGGCGTTCCGCCACAGTGGTGCCAAGCGCCCATTCGTAAGCACGTTTCACCGACTTGGCGTCCACATCCTTCGCAATCACGGCGAGGCGATCGGTATCCCAAAACGCTTCACTATTTTTGATAAAGATGACGCGGTACGCGCGGTCAAAGCCGCAATCGCCGAGGCGGGGCTTGATCCAAAACAATTCGAGCCGGGTCGCGTACTCAACACTATCTCGCGCCAAAAAGGCGAGCTCACCACTGCAGAAATGTACGCGGAAAATGCCGGCAACGACTACTACCCGCGTATTGTTTCGGATATATGGCGTCGTTACGAACGGATCCTGGGAAGCGAGCACGCGCTTGATTTCGACGACCTTCTGCTCAAGACCGCACACCTTCTCAAAACGAATGACGCGGTACGCGATCACTACGCAAAGCGTTGGCAGTTCGTTCACATCGATGAGTACCAGGATACGAACGGCGCGCAGTACGCGATCTCGCGCATCCTCGCCAAAGAGCATGGCAATATCTGCGTTGTGGGCGACACCGATCAAAATATCTATAGCTGGCGCGGTGCGAACCTAAAGAACATCATGAACTTCGAGAAGGATTATCCCGACGCACGCGTGATCCTCCTTGAAGAGAACTACCGCTCCACGCAAACGATCCTTGCGGCGGCGAACGATGCCATCAAGAAAAATACGATGCGCAAAGACAAGACACTCTTCACGAAAAATATTGATGGTGAGAAGATCGGTGTCTACACCGCGTATGACGAGGCGGACGAAGCGCGATTCATCGCACAAAAAACTCGCGAGCGCATTCGTGATGGAGTAGAGCCGCGTGATATCGCCGTGCTCTACCGCGCCAACTTCCAATCACGCGCGCTCGAAGAAGCATTCCTCAACGAACAGGTTCCTTACCAAGTCCTCGGGGTACGTTTCTTTGAACGACGCGAAGTGAAAGATCTGATCTCATTTCTCCGTGCGGCACAAAATCCTGACTCGCTCTCGGATGTAAAGCGTATCGTAAACATCCCTCCGCGTGGCATCGGCAAAGTAACGCTCGCAAAAATGTTCTCAGCCGATGAAGCCAATCTCCCTCCCGCCGCAACGAGGAGTGTTGCAGCGTTCCGTGTACTCCTCGAGCGCATTCGCGAAGCGGCGGCAACAGAACCGGTTTCCTACACGCTCAAATTCATCATGCGCGAGAGCGGACTTGAAGAATACTTACGCAACGGCAACGAAGAAGACCGCGAACGCCTTGAAAACATCCGCGAACTCGTTACCCTTGCCGCGAAGTATGATGGTTTTCCGCCTGAAGAGGGGATCGAGAAACTACTCGCCGACGCGGCACTCGCCTCCGATCAGGACGAACTCTCCACCAACCAAAATGCCGTGAAGCTCATGACCGTGCACGCCGCAAAAGGTCTTGAATTTGATCACGTATTCGTCACGGGGCTCGAACAGGATCTCTTTCCACACCGCCGCATCGGCAGCGCCGGCGTTTCGCGCGAAGAGGAGGAAGAGGAGCGCCGGCTGTTCTACGTTGCCGTTACCCGCGCACGCAAAAAGCTCTACCTCACCTGCGCATCGCTCCGCACCATCTTTGGCGCACGCCAAGTGAACACGCCGTCAGAATTCTTGATCGACATCGATCCGGCATATGTTGAAGAGGAAATGAGTTCGGGCGACAGCTTCGGCGGGAAGATCGTATACTTGGACTCCTAGGCGCTCCCTGTCAAAAAACCCTGACTTTGCTATACTTTCCGGTATGACTACCGATTCTTCGGCCACACAAAAACTTACCCCGAAAGAGGTAGTTTCTCTTGTTGAAAAACGTACCCACGAGATCGAGCGTGTAGCGGAGCAAGAACTTGCGGCACTTACGGCATCAGTCGCTGAAAAACAACACCATGCTGACTACGCACGGATTACCGCCATCCAAGACGAGCTCTTAGACGACAACGGTGCCTCAAACGAAAACACCCTATGATGAACGAGGATGCGCCCAACATGCAAACCGAAGCCCGCAGTGAATCACTGGGTAACCCTGTTGAAATATCGCCAGGGGCAGGAAGTCGTCCTCAAGAGATCATTCTGGGGACAGCTGCGTCTGCTTACGACCGTATTGAAAGCACTACAAGCGCGCTTGAGCAAACCGTCCACGCACTTCCTGAAACCAAACGCCCTAGTGACGCACCGAAACACGAGTTGCTAACCAGTCTGCAACGCATCCGTGAGAATACGAGTGATCGTTTGCGCCTCGTCGCACTTGCCGGCACCCTTCTTGCCGCCACACCAACCTTTGCAGCAGAAACCTCAACCGATGCCCTCATGACAGATGGCAACGTCATCACCCTTGCCGAAGCACCAACACAAAACACCTCAACAATGTTAGCCGGTATGGGGAAGGCTACATTCGACGCGGTTGTTATGGAACGAATCGAGCAGGTAAAAAACGATGCGAAAGAACTCACCACCGGAAAAGACATCATCGGTGGTGAGGTGAGCCGAATCGATCCTGCGCTTCGCCTCATTCAGGAAGTCCCTTTTATTGACCCCCGCATATCGGGAGTCGCCTCCATTGTTGAGGAAGTGAAAGGAGGTATCGGCAACCAAGGACAACCGCTTTCTGTTCCCGCACTCCATGTTGCCGGCATCCTTGCGTGTGCGCAGGTGGGCTACGCCCCTTGCCTTGTTATTGGGTTTCTCACTGACTCATGGGCAGAGAAGATCAATCGCGATCTTGACCAAGCAACCGACGCCAATGCAGCGAGCATCATCAATGGACTCTATCCTTCTCACACCGAGAAAATGGGTGATACAACCCTTATCCGCGAAAACACCTCATGGGGGACTACGCGCGAACTTCCTGTGGGAATATTCCTTCAACGAGAATCTTTTGCTCCATCTCTCAGTGAGTCTGACGTAAAGCTCAAAACATACCTTGAACTTATGGGTGATGCTGTGGACGTAGAGCCAAAGGATGCCGAAACTGTTGCGCAGTATTTTTACCGCGTCACCCGCATTGCCACAAAAGATGTTGGCGACTTCAAGCCGATTGCTAAAGAACAGTCGGCGACCCAACAAAACCCTTCAGTACAAACAATTTCTGAGTAAGTTCTTTATGCTTCGTACAAAAAAATCACTCGGACAAAACTTCCTCCGTTCAGAAACGATGGCACAGGGAATCGCCGATGCGGCGCGCATTGAACTTCGCGACACCGTCCTGGAGATCGGTCCCGGCGAAGGAATGCTCACTAAAAAACTTTTAACGACGGGTGCACAGATCATTGCGATCGAAAAAGATGATCGCCTGATCCCGATACTGAACGAAACATTCGCAAAAGAAGTCCGCGCGGGACAACTCAAGCTCATTCACGCGGATATTTTAAATGCTCAACTATCTGACTATGGGCTCCGCGCCACAGACTACATACTGTGCGCAAACATTCCGTACTACATCACGGGCGCGATCTTCCGTAATGTCATTGGTGGCCCCATACCACCCAAGCGCGCTGTGGTGTTGGTGCAACACGAGGTCGCTGTACGTATTGCACGCGATCCCAAAGAAAGCCTTGCATCACTAGCACTCAAAGCATACGGGGTACCACGCTATGTTCGCAAAGTTCCCGCATCATTTTTTAAACCCGCACCAAACGTAGACTCAGCAATACTCCTCATTGAAGATATCTCCCGAAAAAACTTTGTTTCACAAGGTTCGGAAGAGAGATTTTTTGAAATACTCCATGCGGCATTCGCTCACAAGCGCAAAAAAGTAGGAAAGGGGCTTGAATCGGTGTTGCAGGAGCGTACGGATGAAATACTGAGCCGTTGTACTGTTTCACGCGATGCCCGCGCCGAAGACCTCTCTCTCGAACAATTCCTTTGTTTGGCAAAGACTTAAGCTCCTATGGAGGTTCCCAGGCCCGGCATTATTGATACCTGCTGTGCAGAAAATGAAAAAATGTACGGTCCAACATAAATACTACACACACCCGTTGGATACGCAGTACCTAAAACCCAATTGCCGGGCATTACCGCCCAAAATGCTTTAAGTGAAATTCCCGAATTAGATATCACATACGGCCCCGGTGAAGCAGTCCCTACGGGAAGAATAATGAATGCGGTTGATGCGTTTGCGGTGCACGGAATAGTCACCGTAACTGTCCCTCCCAAAGGAAGCCCAGCAGTAGCCGATGATGCTGCTGATGCTGCCCCGGCTGCAGCAGCACTCGCTGCTGCAGCTCCAGCCCCGCTGAGATACCCGCCGTTTGGTGTTGTGGTGGCGAGGCCACCTTTATCCAAGAACCCTCCCGATCCACTCCATTGATTATTTGCACTTCGCTCCGCCTGACAATAACTTCTACATCGTGCTTCTGCTGTTTGTGCTACCACAAACGAAACAATAACTATCGCAATACCTGAAAAGAGTATCTTCTTTATTTGTTGTACATTCATACCATTACTTAAGATTTATCGTATACAGCATATAATTACTCCCTCCATTTTTATTTGAAACTGACACAACTACCGGAAAAGTTACTGCTACCGGCGGAGCCGCATTAAGCACTGAATCTGCAACAGCACTATCGTCGTAGATACCTCCACCCGGCTCTTCTGCTCCTGAAAAAATAGCGGGGTCTTCAAACGCCGCGATGGAAGAAACCCTTAACGGGAAGGTGATCGTCTTCCCGTCTGTTGAGCCTATATTGGAAAAACGTTCAAGTGAGGTAACTACGGCGTTCCCTTCAGGCAAAAATCCTTCTCCTGTAATGGTAACGACCGTCCCATTCGGACCGCTTCCAGGGGAAATTGAGGTTATTTTAGGTTTCACCGTCATTACGGTACTCCCCGTCACCATTTCCTGTGAAACCGCTCCCTGTAGTAGCGCATTGATTTTCGCACGCGTAGAAGATCCTACAAACCCTGTCCCGGAAAAAAGACCATTGGGGACAAGGATTTCTTGAGAATACTGCTCCTGAAACCGCACGACCGCGACACGAGTGAGTGCCCCGAAGTATTCCGTTTCGTTCCCCGGAGATCCAGGACCAATTGCTGCAACCTGTGTTTTGGGATCACGGTTCAGAATCACTTGAAGGAGGCGGACATCTTGTCCTTGATCACCTTGTTTGAGGTTGCGCGTGAATGTTTCAGCAGATACACTGAGCGGAGCGATAACCGCAAAAACTAAGAGTGCAAAAATTGTGCGTGAAAAAAACCGTTCTCTCATGTCTCAAAGTATACCACGCAAAAATTACCGACAACATACTTACAAAAACTTATCCACAGAAAAATGCCGCGTGATATACTTAAATTGTCGAATATTTTGCTATACTAATTATTAGAAACCTTGAAATATCTGCCGAGCAAATCATTGCTGACACTCATCGCGCTTTCGGTTGTACTCGGAAGCAGTGCGCTGGTGTTTTGGGCAACCAAAAAGCCAGCCACATCGTTCGAGCGCGGGGATACCTCTTGGGAAAACACCTTGCCCCAAAATGGTGGCGACCAAAAAATCCAGCCCGTGACCGAACAAGCTGCCGACAGCATCCTCTCTGAATACATTGCGGCAAAAAAGACTGACGGGGAAACTTCTCAGGAAGACCTTGATCGTATCACCGGCGCTGTTGCGGAGGGGATTCGCAAGGAAACTACTGGGGTTGCTGCCCATACGCTATCTGATCTTAAACTTGTCTCGGATAGCGCCCAGTCATACCGTGATTATGGCAATGCTATTGGTCTCATCTTTTCACGATACGAAAAAAACACGGGCGAGAACGAGATCACCATTATGCGCACCGCATTTTCTTCAAAAAGCAGTGCGGAGATCTCCAAACTCTCAATGAACGTGAGCACCTACGCAAAACTTTCGAAAGAGCTCGCCACCGTTCCAACGCCAAAGTCACTCGCAGATATTCATTTAAGGTTTTTGAACGGATACGACGGCATGGCACGTGCGTTGGGAGACATCCAGACAGTGTTCAGCGACAGTGTGCGCGGCATGGTAGGCATCGCACTCTATGATCATCATCTAAAGACGATCATTTCTGCCACCATCGATCTGCAAAAATTCTTTTCTGTAAACACGGTATCGTTTACAAAAGAAGAGCCTGGGCTTCTTCTTTTGGGGCAATAACACCTTATGCATCTTACGCAAAATCGCACATCATCATTTTCACGCATCACGCTGTTTGCTTTTGCGCTTCTCCTTGTATTCTTTTTTTCTGCACAAAAAACACACGCATCGGCAGTTTTTGTCCCCACCAACGATGCATTGCTTAATATTCAAAAGAAGATCGACCTCGCTAAAGAGCTTGGTTTTGACGGAATGCTTAATATCGCCGCGAGCATGGCGATCGACCAACTTACCACGTCGATCATAAATAAAATTAGTGGTGGCTACGGTGGGAATCCAATGTATGTTACCGATCTCGAAGGATACCTCTACGAGATCGACCAGCGCATGGCCAATCAATATCAAGAGGATCTCCGCCAAGCAAACACGTGTTATTCGGGAGGCCAATCAGTAACATATGTTGACCCGGCAACAGGGCAACCACAAACAACCGGGCCGGGAAACGGCAGTATTATTGCGTCAGCAATTGGAGGCAATCCCCCTTACTCCAATGATCGTCGTGCACAGTTTCGTCAGCAACTGGAGTGTCCGTTTGCCGACGGACAGGGTTTTCGTTCCGCGTCTCAAGACGGATGGGCGGGATCCTGGGCAGCAAGCGTTAGAGATGGAGGAAATCCCTACTCGAGCGAGATCCTTGCGCAAAAACGCTACGCGGAGGATGTCGCGCGCGAGCAAGAAAACAAGAAGTTCCAGTTATCCATGAACAACGGATACCTCTCGGAGGAGCGCTGTGCTGACGGCCGCTGTGTCGTAACCACCCCGGGATCGGTATTCGATCAACAGCTCAACTCAGCACTCGGGAGCGGTATGCGTAAACTCGAACTTGCCGACGAGATCGACGAGATGATCGCCGCGGTTGCCAACGCAGCACTTGAGCGTGTCTTCAACGAAGCAACAGGACTCTTTAGCGACAACGTGCTCAACAATATCCCCGGCGGCCTCAACAGCACCATTCAAAGCGTGACCGGTGTTGACGTGGTTGGTGGGACCATAAATGGGGTGTATACCGATCTTGACCGTATCGAGGCGTCAACGCAAGGAAGGGTGCGCGATACCACAGGAACCAGCGGTGGCTACTAATCAATCATGAGATCATCTTCATTCACAAAACTCTTTTGGTCGATCACCTTCGGGATCATGGCAACATTCACGTTTCCTTCGATCGCACTGGCGAATCATCTTGGGTTCGTCTATAACGGGGTTTTGTATGAGGTTCAAGATAACCCTGACGGAACCCCGAACAGTGATCGCCCGGCAACTCCTATATACATTGTGGAGGGAATCTTCGCGGGCTACCCAAAACCCGTAGCGATTATTCCTCAAAACTCTCCCATTCCTGCGTTAAGCCCCAATGCGATCAATGCGCACGAATTCGACGTACGATTAAACGATTTCGACACCATCGACACGAGAACGATCCCCGTCGCCGATGACGCACAGATAGCAGCGGCGGCACGGCGAATCACCGATGACAGTAATTTCCAAGATATTCGGGCTGATCAACGAGAAATTGCGGAGGACAACAGCACATTCGGTCTCTCCTGTAGCATTGGCACCGGTTTTGAGCTCAATCAATGTATTGTCCTTGGATTCCGCATGTTGGTGTATATGCCCACAACGGGAATCCTTGCCATCGCCGGTTCAGTGTTTGATGTTGCCGCCGCATATTCTCTGAGTCCCCAGGTGATCGATGCAACCTTTGGCGACGACATTAGCACCTCATTCGTGGAGAAGGGCTGGGGGCTCATCCGAAACCTCTCCAACATCATATTCATATTCCTCTTGCTCTACATCGGCATCAAGACCGTCCTAGGGCTTGGTGATTGGAAGAAGCAGGTGCTCAATATCATTATTGTGGCACTGCTCATTAACTTCAGTCTCTTTTTCACCAAGATCGTGATCGATGCGTCAAACCTGCTCGCGCTTCAGTTCTACAACAACATCGGTTCCGGTAGTGCCGCTGTAGCGGGGAGTGATGGGTTTGCGCAGATCACCGGTTTCGCGCCACGCAGTATCTCCACCAATCTCTCCGACGCAGTTTCACCGGAGCGTCTCATCCAGATGGATAGCTACCAGGCGTGGGTCGCCGCAGATAGGAGTGTCTATACGCTCATTGTGGTTTTTCTTGTCGCCGCAGTCATTAACCTCGCCCTCGCATTTGCATTCTTCTCTGCGGCGTTCCTTTTCATCGGTCGCTTGATCGCACTCTGGATCATTATGATCACTTCCCCGATCGCATTTATCGGCATCATTTTCCCGCAAATCAATAAAGTTGCTTCAGGGAAATGGGTGGAACAGCTAACCAACCAAGCACTGGTTGCTCCGGTATTCCTGTTCTTTATTTACATCGTTTCCTTCATTGCCGGAAGCAGTCTCTTTAAAATCGCCCTTACGTAAATCTTTATGCAAGACCTTCTCGCCCTCCTCGTCGATATGACCATAAAAACCGCCCTTTTGGTGGGCGTCATTCTCTACGCGCTCAAACAAACAAAATCCTTGAGCGGCGACGCAGGATCACTAGCCTCAAAATGGATCGGGGGCTCTGTACTTGGTGCAACCGCATTCGTCGGCAGAAACACTGTTGGTCGAGCCGCAAGCAAGCTTACCGACGAAAACAGTGCTGTTGGAAAACGGTTCAGAGACATTGCATCCAAGAGTGCTTTGGGTGAGTTCGCTTTTAAGGGTACCAAAGGTATTGCGGGATCATCACTTGATCTTCGTGATCAAAAACACTTTAAAGCAGCGGCAGCAGAGTCGGGAGTAAATCTTGGCAAAGCAGGAGGAAAGGGCGGGTACCAAAAGGTGATCGATACGCAGGTAAAGGCGCGTCAAGACTTTGTTAAGGATCTTGCCAAGGGCCGAGACGGAGAAGATGCAGATAGGATCAAAGAACAATACGCCACTCGCATCAGTTCAAAGACACTTGGCGTTTTCGGTGATCCAGAGAGCCTTTTCACGGTTACAGGACGCAAAAATAAAGATGCGGCAGCAAAGATCATGAAAGATGTGGACACAAACCGCAACAAGCGTAACGTGAAGAAAAATAAGGAGACTCTCCGTAATGGGGAGCAGGAACTTGCAAAACTCACCAAAGAGCACGAAACAATGGCGCTTGCGGATTCGGATCTTGCCGTTCGTCAGCGTAAAGCAACAGGGCAAGCAACGCAGACGGATAAAGATCTCGAGGGTAAGCTTATTGCAAAGAAAACGCAGATCGATACGCTTGAGAAAAAGAATGAGGATCTCCGGAAGCGCATCAATCAGGGAGAGAAAGAGAATAAGAAACAGGCTCTTAAAGAAGCTGTTACTGACGTCAGCAAAGAATTAGACAGCGAGAAGCCTGCACCAGAAAGCAAACCGGCGGAAGAAGGGGCTGAGAAAAAATAATCACGCATATGGAATACGACCTCACAATATTGGAACAGAAGCTTACTGAATCTTCGGATGACATTCAGGAACTTGTCTCATCGCCGGAAACTCTTGCGGCGGTGGAATCAATCGCGCAAAAGCACGGCGTAAACGAGGATGGGGGACTTGCCCTTATTGATATCGTGACACACACCCTTCTGGGACTCCTTGACCCAAAAGACATCGTTTCTCGAGTATCTGCCGACCTTGGTGTTGAAAAAGGTGCAGCAAAAACCATTGCCGAGGAGCTCTACAAGGAACTTTTTTCATTGGTTGAGGCATCACTTTCAAGCCGCTACACACTCACTCAAACACTATTCGCAACCATGTTCCCGAGCGACACAACTGGCGTGCCGACGTTCCCCGCAATGCCAGCCGCACCAAAACCTCCCATCACTGTCCAAACACCACCTCCGGCGCCGACAACCCCTGTGCCCCAAACACCGGCTCAGATGCCGCCCACCAACATGTTTGAGGAGAAGCTCAAACGCGTTTTCACGGTTCCACGAGAAGAATCTCGTGTTGCATCAACTCCAACAACACCCAACGCACTCACGCCGCCTACTGCTCCGCGCTCCGCGGGAAGTGATCCGTATCGCGAGTCCTTACACTAGTACCGTGACCAGCAATCCTGGGTTGTTGTGAAACGAGCGGCACAGAGCCGCTCGTTTTGCGTTCTCCACACAGTATCGTCTAAATGCGAGATTACTATTTCACATTTTCCTCACTGCCAAGTATACTTATGGTATGGAGTTTCATGTTCCTCAATTCATCGACATCGAAGACAAGATCTTTGGTCCATTTACATGGAAACAATTTCTCTTTATGGTCGGTGGTGGTGGGACTGGCTATCTTCTCTATACGATTGTCGGAATATTTCCTTTTGA
>MHUZ01000036.1:6596-8654 GCA_001823605.1 Candidatus Yonathbacteria bacterium RIFOXYD1_FULL_52_36 | reverse complement strand
GATAAGGTGTGCACAGCTCGTGGATAACAAACAATGAGTCACAATAAAGAGTAGTGCAAGTGTAGGTAGGAACACTAATTCTTCTGGTTAAGGATGTTTGATTTCTGATACCAATGTGGTATAGTCCCCTTATCTATGTCGCAAACATATAACCCAAAAAAGCGAAAGCGCGCTAAAACTCACGGATTTTTGGTACGCTCAAAGACCAAAAACGGCAAAAAAGTCATTGCTCGTCGAAGGGCACAAGGACGAAAAAAGCTTTCCGTATAAGGATTTTATTAGCGACGTAAGGCGAGTGAAATCAAAAGTACTCTTATGTATTTCCGAGCGACATTGTTTTCTTTGGTGCGGAGCACCTTAGAAAACAAGAAGTGCCCGTGTGGTGCCGAGGAGCTACTACAGTAATCTATATGATCCCCCGCACCAAGAGAGTGGGGAAAAAAGACTTCCCTCCCTTCACCACGAAAGGGAGGTCTTTTTCTACCCCCTTGTTTTCCTGCAAGATCGTTTCAGGAAAGGATGCTGGCGCAACAAACCGGTATGCTGTTGTGGTTTCAAAAAAAGTCGCAAAGAGTGCGGTGGTACGCAATACACTCAAGCGCCGCTTTTTTAACGCGATCCGAGGCACAAAAGGATTTACCTCGAAAGGATCCATTGGTATTTTTTATGTACGGACGCCGGCGGTTCTGGCCTCGTATCGCGATATTGCAGACGAAGTTGAGAAGATCCTCTCCTAACCCCGCTTTTGTTTAATCGGGGTCAAAACAATATGTTTAAAATTCTCACAGGAATACCCAAGAAACTCCTCCTTGTGGCTATAGGTTTTTACCAGAAGTACCTCTCTTTGGATACGGGGCTTCCTCGCCGCCTGGGGCTATCCCGTGGGGGTGTTTGCGGGTTCTACCCAACATGCTCGGAATATTCCAAGGAAGCCATTGAAAAATATGGGGTTTTTAAGGGTCTATGGCTCTCACTGAAACGTATCGCACATTGCCACCCATGGGCGGAACCCAAAATTGATAAAGTGCCGTAATTCCTATACAATTGGCGTACATGAAAGAGCTTTTTAACGACGCAATATACCAGCCCCTCTACAACGCCCTAACGTTCCTCATATCCATTGTTCCTTTTGGTGATGTGGGAATGGCCGTCATTCTCCTTACGATCGTAGTAAAAGTGCTCATTCTTCCCCTCTCGAACAAAGCCCTGATTTCTCAGGTTCGGATGCGCGAAATCGAGCCAGAAGTACGCAAGCTCAAAGAAAAATATGGGGATAATCGAGAAGAACTCGCCAAAAGGACCCTTGAGTTGTATCGAGAGAAGAAAATAAACCCATTTTCCGGGTGTTTACCGCTTTTGATCCAGCTCCCGATCCTCATGGGGCTCTACTTCGTGTTTTTCAAAGAAAGTGGTGCCGTAATTAACCCCGATCTCCTCTACTCGTTCATACACGTTCCCGATCCGGTCACGTACCACTTCCTTGGGCTCATTGATATATCTCAAAAAAGCCTTATTTTGGCGCTTCTCGCAGGTTTTGCACAGTATATCCACACCAAGATGTCCCTCCAAGCTCCAGCCCCGCGGAGTGGTGACGGAAAGGTGTCATTTTCAGACGAGTTTGCCCGCAGTATGCACATTCAAATGAAGTACGTCTTCCCTATTATGATCACAGGAATCGCCTTCATTACCTCTGGCGTGATCGCCCTATACTTTATTGTAAGCAGTGTGTTTGCAATTGCTCACGAGTTGGTGATGAAGCGGACACGCACCACATAAGGGCGCCATTATGGGAAACGAACACATACAACGGATCATCGAGGAAATTCTCCTCTCGATGGGTATTGTGGGGTCTATTGAGGTTATTGAAGAGCAGGCGATCAATGGCGTCCGGTTCCATATTATTACGGACCACGACACACAGCTTTTGATCGGAAATCAGGGAACCCACCTCGCTGCCCTCTCGCATATCGTGCGCAAGATCGTCGAAAAAAAGCTTGGCGAAGAAGCAAAGCATGGCTTTGTTGTCGATGTCGACAACTACCAAGGAAGGCGCATTGC
>MHUZ01000036.1:0-6574 GCA_001823605.1 Candidatus Yonathbacteria bacterium RIFOXYD1_FULL_52_36 | reverse complement strand
GGCGCATTGCGGAATTGAAAGAACAAAGTGCTCTTCTTGCCGATCAGGCACGGCATTTTAAGGGTGATGTGGAAATGGACCCGATGCCACCCTATGAACGCATGATCGTCCATACAATCCTTGCCGAGCAGGTTGATATCAAGACCGAATCAATTGGGGACGGGAAAACCCGACGGGTAGTGGTGCGGTTTGTGGGAGGTATTGAGTAGTTCTCCTCAAGCAAAAGGGCAGGAGCATACGTATGCTCCTGCCCTTTTGTGTGCCCTGCGGTTAGGCTGTGAACAACCCCCCCCTTTTTTTAGAGATCAGCCATCCAAAGAGACCCATCGTTCTTGTTGATGAAGAACAAGAAGCTTTCCTCAGAGTTCAGGGTCAACGAGATAGCATCTACACCCGCTGGAAGTGCAGCGCGAGCGTCTGAGGACCCGGTGGCGAGGTCAAAAACCCAGATCGTATCAGTAAAGCCAACAGTACCCTGGTACCAATCATCGGGATAATTTGCAGAAGGCATCGCTGTAGGGACTGCACATACGATTTTTTTCACATTCTTTTTCTCCCAGAGGCATTTTTCCGGAATAGTGGTGAATGGTGCAACGGTGTCTACCCCGCTTGCGAGTGAAAGGATATGGTTTGAATACCGTGAATCAACGATAGCCCCATAAAGGAGCGTAGAACCATCATATGAAAGGTTTCCCGTGAGGCCGGTTTTTCCCACGAGAACGGTTGTCTGTGCGAGTGTTTTAGTGTTAAGCAGGGAGATTGATCCTGGGGCGTACGCGGATGCTTTTGAGGTGAGGGTAATAAAGGAAGGGCTGGTCCATGAGGCGACTAATTCAGAAAGGCGAGAAGAAAAGATCTTTTTTGGAGATGCAGTGTCAAATGTTGTGGTATACCCAACAAGGCCGTTTGAGGAAGGAGCGAGATAGAATGCTTTTTGGGTATCAGGTGATGCCACGATTGATGCAATGTTGTTAGGGAGTACATGGGAAACGTCCTTTGATGTTGAAAAAAGTGTCGTCTTAACCATTTCTTCGTCGGTAAGCGTACGGACGTAAGCCATCTGTCCTAATTTTCCAAAGACTGATTCATATACACCAGGAAACGTTGTGCTTGAAAAACGCACAGCAGCATTTCCATTGGTTGAAATCCTCTGTACATACCCCTGTGCACGTTCTTGGTACACAAGAGAGATCCCCTCAGCGGATTCTGTAGCAATAGAGAATCCAGAAATAGGGCCATCAGTAATTTTTCTATAAGGAAGTGATACGTCGGTGGTCCCAGAAGGATTTTCCGAGACATTACCTGTCCCGTCACCATTCACACCACCGGGGGTGGGATCTTTAATGTCGCCAGATCCAAAAAAAGAGAATAATCCCCCAGTGCTACCCTCCTGATCTTTTTGTGACCAAGAAAATAAAGCAACCAAAAGACCAATAAGAACAACGAGAACCAGTACGATATATTTCTTTTTTGTGGTACTCATATTAGCTTCCATAAAGTGAAAAATGCTCTCCCGTGATCCATGCTGTGCCGTCAGCCTTTTTAGGGAAACTCACGTCTTGCGGCGAGATTCCGGCACGAATAAGGTCTTGCCGGCGTGCCTCACTTGAGACTTCGTAGTGGGGGCGGAGACCTGCTTGCCGAGCCGCGTCAATGGTGGTTTGGACGTTTGTTGCGCTAGGGGTGCTTCGTATCGCCGCATCGACACAGGTTGCCATCTGAGGACCGTTGTTTTGGCATGCCGCTTGGTGTGCGCGAGTCGGTGGCCACATCTCGGTGACTTCCCACGCAACACCGCGCGCTTGCATGGTCGCCGCCATGTTCTCAAGCTTCTGTGCGGTCGTGGCATCGACTACGCACCCGCCACCACCCACAGGGACACTACAGCCGGCACCCACGCCTTTTTGGGGGATGCTTGAGCTCAGCGAAACACAGCTGGTGCATGTTTGGTAGGGTCCTCCTGTCGCAGTGCTACGGGAACCGGAAACACTCCCCCCGCTAAAAAAACTAGAACCCGATCCGTTGATAATGACTGCGGGGGAAGCCGGAACGGAAAACTGAACGTTTACCAGGTTGGGGTTGATGACATTGAGAATAAGCCATGACAAAGCGATCAAAACAAGTCCGGCTATGGCGTTGCCGATCTGCTCCTTTCCCTTAGAACGTTCTGACTCGCTTGCTCCGCTTACAACAAGTCTGATCCCTCCCACAACGATCATGACAACCGCCAATATCCCTGCGGTAGCGATCAATACGGTAAAAAAGGCAGGAGCATACTGCATGAAGGTGGTTCCCTGCCCGGCAGGAATCCCAGGAAGTCCAACCATGGGACGGTATAAAATATCTTCAGCGTATGCTGTTGATGCGAGTATTGATCCAAAGAAAAGAGCCCCGGTTCCTGGCAGTAAGAATGATTTTTTAGTAGAGATCATAGATTAGAAAGATCCGTTGTCAGAAAAAGGCTTCCCTCCCAAAGATACGGTAAGTAGCTTATTCACAGAGGAAAATAATGACGCTGTTGAGCGAACACTGAGTCCTAGGGAGACCATTTTTTGCGCACTACCGTCATTAAAAAGGGTTAAGCGATGTGTCCCGTACTCACCAAACACCAGACCGGAACCGGAGGATTCAACCGTGGGCACGGTGCCGCCATCAAGCGTCCAGCGGTAGAGGACCGATCCATTGGTACGAGCATCCTTAGAAAGAAAGAATGGCTCAACGCGCACCGTCATTTCGTTCCCTGGTGCGACTGCGGTGGTTCCCAGCGCACGGCCGTAACGGATTCCCTCCAAGGGGCGATCTTCGTAAAGAAGAATGCGTGGCGTCACTCCGCGAATGGTGATGGATTTTGTCGCACGCACGGTTTCATCAAGTGAGGCAATTGAGACCTCCACGGTTGCGGTCTTCCCCCCTAAAAAAAGTCCAGGGAGCGTTGCTGTCGACTTACCATATCCTGACGCGCTCGGAACTGATTTTCCGTCAACTTTCCAGCGGTACACAAAGGAGCTATCGGCTCCTGATGCTCCAATGGGACGCGCAAATACACGAAGGTCGCTTCCCGGAGAAGGGAGCGCCTTTCCTTTGTAAAATGGAGGGGTGTACGTGTCCGCCTCCCACACAAGTTCAACATCGAGAGGTTTTAATGATGATCGTTTCGTGACCAAAACGCCTTCAGTGGTTAGAACCACCACTGAAACCGTCGAAACACTACCAAATGCACCTGTTTGTGTTGAAAAAACCTTCTTGCCCTTCCCTTGTTCTTTCAAAACACCATTTTGGTACCAAGTGATCGTGGCACGATCAAGATCAGTGAGAACACTTGAAACGGTAAACGTGACTGCCTGGTGAGCACTTGGTGTTTCAGGGTCTTGTGTAAGGGAGATACTTCCCGAGATACTTGCTGTAATGATAGCGTTTTGTGTGGGAATACGGTCTTGATAACTCTTTAAGAGCGCCTCAAGTTCGCTTTCAGGAGAAGGCGTTGATGGAGGCACCTCCTGGGTTTGCGCGCCGACAGATGATGCAAAAAAAAGACACACAAGCGCCCCAGCGCATAGCATACGAACAGAGTTTTTTTGAAGTGCCATAGATAGCATCTATGTACTTAGTATACAACGTAGTTACGCAAACACCACACTGTACCTGTGAATTACTTTTTTATCTGCACCAAAGAACCTTGGTTCCGCGCGAGGGCGCGAGGCTCTTTATCTTGGGCGCATTCCTGCAGGACCCTCGTTTTCTGCCATTGCCAATTCTTGTTTTGCGCGCTTGATGGCAAGTATCTGAGAGGGGTCCGAGGTGATGATCTGCTCTTCTGTATACGAAGCAATGGTTTTGATCGCGACATGCTTAAGTCCTGCGAAAAAGATTCCCTCCCCCACTCCTGCCTCAAGGAGCAGGTATTTTTCCTCATCAGTAAGATTGAACACTTTTTGGAGGGTTTCTATGGCCGTCGGTGACTGTTTGAGAAGGAGTTGGATCGATGAGTTCGTGATGATCGGTATACCATACGGTGAGCGCAAGAAGTCCCCCACGTCTTGAGTGATAGTGGCGAGACCCAAGTAGTACTTTCGTCCTCGTTTTGCAAGGCTAAAAAGGAATGACGCGGTATCGTCTGATTTCATCATGATCCACGCTTCATCAATGACAAGCAAGCGTTTTTTGAGGTTTTTGCGCACTGAGTTCCAGATGTAGTGCATTACGATATACATCGCCACGGGTTTGAGGTCATCTTCCATGTCGCGAATAGAAAACACCACGAACTTTTTGTTGATATCGACATTTGAAGGCTGATTCAGGAATCCGGCCCAGGTACCACGGGTAAATTTCGAGAGTTTTTGGAGAATCGATTCAGCGCCTTCCATGCCCGCAAGCACGAGCTCGAAGTCAGAGAGGAGTGGAGGCTCCGCTCCTGAAAAGTCAGCTTCGGGAGTGATGTCTTTAAGCGCATAGGTCTCGCTGATCGCACGGTCGACGATCGCATCTTCTTCGGGAGTAAGACCACCGAGCATTACGCGAAAAAGGCCAACAATATTGATGATATTGGAACGGAGCACGTCTGCGGGGGTCTCATCTTCCCCCACAGGCGGAAGATCAAAAGGGTTGATGTGGTGCTCGGAATTGAGTGAAATGTTGAAGTAGCGCCCACCGGTTGCTTCGGCAAGGTACTCATACTCTCGTTCCGGGTCGATCACGATGACTTCGGTGTCGAACATAAGACTGCGGAGGATCTCAAGCTTGGTGGCAAAAGACTTACCGGAGCCTGATTTTGCAAAGGTAATCGAGTTGTAGTTCTCAAGCGAGAAGCGGTCAAAGAGCACAAGAGAGCTGTTGTGGCGGTTTATGCCGTACAGCACCCCTTTGTCCGAGGTAAGGTCGAATGAAACAAAAGGAAAAAGGCTAGAAAGTGGTTCAGAATTAAGCTTGGTATTGACCGCGAGCTCGTCCTTGTTGACGGGAAGCACGCTTCGGAAACCTTCCGCTTGCTGGAAAAGCGCAGGACGGACATATACAAGGCGGGATTCAAGGATCGAGCGCATCTCCCCTTCAGCCTTGCGGAGCTCGTCTTCAGTATCTGCATAGAGCGCAATGTAGATACCCACATCAAAAATACGCTCCTGGGCCTGCTGGAGCTTGTCACGGAGGTTTTCTAGGTCTTGATACGCAGTATCAAGTTTGGGGTCGCGCACAAGGCCTCTATTCACGCGGTCGTTGATCTGGCTCTGCACCTCAGCAACCTTTTTTTGGAATACCTTGAGAATCTTTACGGTTTCGACGGGATGAACGAATATTGAAATATCATAGACACGGTCGAGGTTGATAAGCGGTGAGAACCAGCTCTCAGAGAGGATGCGCGGGTATGAGGTGATGAAAAATGTACGCACGAGTTTCTCGCCAAGCCCGATCTCTTTTGATCCGATCTTGAGGGCTGAGGGCGCAATGACATCTTCAAGCCCAAGCTCCTCCCCCGAGATGAGCTCTCCAGGAATGATCGCGATAATCGGATCGTTACCTTCTTTGTTTTGTTTTTTTAGGAAGTCGAGCATGGAAATAATGACTAATGCGGTTCTTAACCGATCGATTTCTCGGTGTCGCTTGGGTTGAAGATCTTGTAATAGAGCTCAGTCACCTCTTCTGTTCCCAGGGGCACTACGCGCACCCCGGTGCGCGCAAGCCCTTGTCGAACAATGTTGGCACGTTGTTCAAGTTGTGAGCTCGCTTCTTCAAATGCCTCTGATGATACTGCACTCGCACCTCGAGCGGGTTTCTTGGAGAGAAGTCCGCGCATTGCGTCTTGTGCTGCTGGCGCAAAGCCGGCATAGGGAACAATAATAAAGAATGTTTTCTGCATGATGCTGGCTGAGTCGGTGAATTTTCGAACGAAATCGATATATTCCTTGATCTGGATACGCATCATTTCATTAGTTTCCTGCCCCAAGCGCTCAGAGAGGGTCGCCAGATAGGGTCGGATATCCAATCGGCGTGATTCGATGAAGAATTGTACTGAAAAATCAAGGGAATTAAGGAAATTTTGGAATTGGTAGATGATGGCGATCTGCTCGTCGGAAGACTTGAGGGCAAAGTTGATGGATGATGCAAGGAGCACCATGCGCATTTCGCCGTTCTTGAGTACGACGATTCCGTCGCGGATCTCTTTGATCGGCACGAATTGCTGGGCGGGTTTTGATGAGATTGCCATAATGAGTACTTATTCTTTTCCTACGGTCATATTCCAGGCGCGATCGCTTAGTTTGCTTTTCGAAACATTCGAAACGTTAAGGAGCGGGGCGTGTGAAGATCTTTCCGTAAGTGATTTTGCCTCAGGTGCTTGTCGCGGAGCGCGTTTCCAGGTGTAGAGTTTTTCAGAGAGCGTGTACCGTATAGCAGATTCAACGATCTGCGAAAAAGGTTTTCCAAAGCGGTCTTTTGGATAGAACGCGAGTGCAAGGCCTCCACCAAGAGCGCCGAGCCCAAGAAGTACATCAAAAGGAAATATTCCGACAATCGTATAGAGAAGATAGCCAGTCCCACCACCACCGACCATAAAGAGAAATTGTTTCCATGTAAATGGACC
>MHUZ01000035.1:287-26242 GCA_001823605.1 Candidatus Yonathbacteria bacterium RIFOXYD1_FULL_52_36 | reverse complement strand
GCTTCCCCAGTCGAGTACGATTGTACGAAATGTAATTTTGAACCCCGACGCACTCAACGCAGAACACCAGCCCGAGTAACTCGCTGGCCCGAGTGCTCTGAGCATTCCCCGACGGTGCCAATACTTGTTGCTGCATAACCAAACCCTCCTTTGGGTCGTTGATGTTTCCAATATGGACAATACCTTGATTTTCTGTGTTCGTCAATGCACTCAGAGCACCCCCTTCAAGGGTTCTTCATCTTGTTCGCAGTACAATGTTCACCTAACGTAACGGGACCAATCGACTCTGCCGACCCCGCGCTCGTTTTTCAACTTTTCCCGCATTTCGCATACTTGCCATCAGATTTTCTCGTGGCGCCAACAATCATGACGTCGAAATTTATTATTCATATCCATACACCACTATGCATCTTGAACCAGAAACCCTTCCGACACGTGTCGTTTTTACCCCGCACAAATCGGGACCGCGTGACCTGTCAGTGATCATCCCCGCAAAAGATGAGGGGGAGAGCTTGGAAGAACTCTACGGCGCGCTTACGCGGACCCTCGAACGAATGGGGAGAAGCTACGAGATCATCTTTGTGAACGACGGGTCGACTGACAATACCCAGCAAGTCATTGAACGCCTCCATGAGCGCGATGCGCGCGTGGTCGGAATCGAATTCCGCAAAAATTTTGGGCAAACACCAGCGCTTGCCGCAGGCATCGATCATGCGACCGGTGCCATCATTATTGTGCTTGATGCTGATCTTCAAAACGATCCGTACGATATTCCGCTCCTCGTCGCCAAGATCGATGAGGGGTATGACATTGTGTCCGGCTGGCGCAAAGACCGTAAGGACACCATGGTAACGCGCCGTATCCCCTCTCTCATCGCCAACTATCTTCTGAACAGCGCCTCAAAAACGCCGGTTCACGATCTTGGGTGCGCACTCAAGGCATACCGCCGTGAGGTGCTCGAAGGCGTCCGTCTCTACGGCGACATGCACCGCTACCTTCCGATCTACGCAGGAATGAACGGTGCACGTATCGCCGAGATCGTGGTGAACCATCGCCCGCGCATCTTTGGAAAGTCCAAGTATGGCCTCTCTCGTATCTTCAAGGTGATCATCGATATGGTCACGATCCAATTCTGGGCAAATTTCCTGACCAAGCCGATGCGCTTCTTTGGGATGCTGGGCCTTACGCTTGGTGCGGCGGGAATCCTCGCAGGGATCTACCTTACCTACATAAAAATTGCGCATGGTGCGGCGATCGGCGATCGACCACTCCTCATTTTTGCCGTACTTTCCATGCTCGCCGGCCTCCAGATCGTCGGGCTGGGAATCTTGGGCGAGATGCTTTCTCGCAGTTACTTTGAAGCACAGGGCCGCAAAACATACTCCATTAGAAAGATCGTCGCATAAACGAAACCCGCACTATGGAACACCGTCATCGTCAGATGCTCATCAAACTAGGCCTCGGAGCACTCGTTACTGCGGCCATGGCCGTACTCCTTGTTCCAATCCTTGACGTTGCGGATCTGCGCAAACTCGTACAGGAAGTAGACCCGCTGTGGATCATGGGCGGGCTGATCGTGTATGCGGGAGCATACGCCGCGCGGGCGGCGCGCTTTCGGACGCTTCTTCCTGAGCACGAGATCCCCTTCATTACGATGATGCGGATCACGAGTATTCATGGCGTTGCAGTGCGCATCTTTCCCAATCCTCTGGGAGAGATCACGTTTGTCACTCAATCAAAGTCGCTGGGCGTGGGGTATGCGTCTTCGATCTCCACGCTCATTGCCTATCGCGCGCTCGACTTCCTGGTCGTCGCGATCCTTCTTGCCGTGGGCGCCGGGCTGCTTATTCCATCCGTCGGAATGCCGGCGATCATTGCCGCGCTCGCAGGAGCACTTGTCGCGGCACTGGCACTCACACTGATCATCCTCGCATCGTTCCAACAGCGACCCGTGCTGTTGTTCCTGCGCTCTATGGCACGGCGTTTCCCAAGATATTTGGGACGCCTCGCAGGAAAAGGCGAGCTTCTCGTTAATTCACTCCGCACCTTGCGCGAGCACCGCACCTACATGCAAGCCGCGCTCTATTCCGTTCTTGTTTGGGTTTTGATGATCGGAGCGTACGGAATGTTCTTTAAGGCTGTCGGCATCGCCTTCCCCCTTATGGTGCTTGTGGTAGGAAGCATGATCCAAGTGCTCATCAACACGGCGCCGAACATTGCCGGTTTGGGAACCATGGAGGCCGGGTGGGCACTCGGCTTGGGAATCTCCGGTATTCCCGCGGCAGAGATACTTGCCGGAGCGCTGGTGGTCAATATCACCACGCTCCTAGGAACGCTCTTCTTTGGACTTATTGGATTCGTTGTTGCGGCTGACGAAGGACGGAAGCGCGCGATCGAGGCCGGCGATGATCCAAAATTTTTCAAACGCTCAACCGCGCAAATCCTCGGGACCCATACGCTCATCGTTCTTCTTGCGGTCGGTGTCCTCCTTGGCGCCCGATCATACCTTTCACAGCCTGCATCATCGACGCTCCGATTTTTTGAAACGTATCCCGACGCAGTTGTCGAAACAACGTGGGTCGCATACAGCGGCCGCATTCAAAAAGACGGGCGCACGATCGACCGCAGTCGCAACTATCTCACCACATCCGAAGGGCAGTCGTATTCCCTACTGCGCGCCGTGTGGATGGATGACCGTGAGACATTCGATCGCGTACTCAAGTGGACCAACCACAACCTGCGCAAACGCCCTGATGACAAACTCTTCGCATGGCTCTGGGGGGAGAATCCCGACGGCTCTTGGGACGTTATGCGCGGTGAAGGCGGGATCAACACGGCCGCTGACGCAGATCAAGACATCGCACTCGCACTCATTTTTGCCTCACAGCGCTGGAACGAGGACGACTATCTTGATCAGGCACAACAAATACTGAACGACATCTGGCGAACCGAGGTCGTGACCATAAACGGCACGCCATACCTTGTTGCCGGCAACTGGGCATATGATGAGCTCAATCCTACGGTGAACCCCTCATACCTAGCATTTGCCGCATACCCGATCTTCGCCGAAGTTGATCCAACACACCCGTGGCTTCTCCTCAAAGATTCATCCTACGACGTGCTCCTTGCCTCTACCAATGACCCGCTCGATATGCTCGAGAGTGCCGGTATTCCGCCAGACTGGGTTGCGCTTGATCGCGAGACCGGTTTAGTGGTCACTCCATCCCACGCGGATAAGAGTACGCATTTTTCCGATGACGCGTTCCGCGTTCTCTGGCGTGTTGCGCTTGACTGGAGCTGGCACCGCGACCCGCGCGCGCGCGAATATCTGGAACAGCAAGCAATGTTCTTCGAGACCGAATGGAAAGAGAACGGGGTGGTCTATGGAACCTACAGCCACTCCGGTGACCCCCTCACCTTCAACGAGAACAATAGCGTCTACGCAACGCTCGCTTCATCACTCGCATCGGTCAAGCCAGAACTTGCGCAGGAGATCTTCTCGTCAAAGGTTGCATCGCTCTACGACCCTGATACCGAAGACTTGATCCCAAGCCTCGGCTACTACCCCCAAAACTGGGTGTGGTTCGGCATGGCGCTCTACTCACAGAACGTACCCAATCTTGCTCAAGCAAACACACTACCGTAGTCGTACGGCGGGCGTACCCATAACGTACCAAGAATATGAACCCAAAACCAACCCACAATATGAAATTCGAGAGTGTGCGTACTCCAGATTGGCTGGCGGCACTCTACATAGGAAGCATCCTTGTGTATGCGTTCTGGTGGCTTGATTTTAGTCACGTCGGATCCTGGGTTCTCTATGGTGTTCTCCTTGCGGCTGAGGTGTACCACATCTGGCAAGCACTCGGGTATCTGTTTACGGTATGGGGTACCAAGGACATTCCTGTTCCCGAACCCACGCAGTACCCTCCCGTCGATGTGTTCATTACCGTTTGTGGCGAGCCACGCGCGATCGTCGAGGAAACCCTGCGCGCCGCACTCGCGATGGACTACCCTTCTTTTGAAGTACATCTACTCAATGATGGTTTCGTCGCAAAGAAAGACAACTGGGAGGATATCGTCGAACTCGGCGCAGCGTACAACGTCAATGTCATCACGCGCCAAACCCCCGGAGGTGCCAAGGCAGGAAATACCAACAATGCACTGAAGTATACGAGCGCGCCATTCTTTGTACTCTTCGACGCCGACCACGTACCGCACGTAGACTTTTTACAGCGCACGATCGGCTATATGGACGACCCGAAGATGGCGATCGTGCAGACTCCGCAATACTATGCAAACAGGGACGAGAATTTCATCACGCGTGCGGCATGGGAACAGCAAGAGCTCTTCTTTGGTCCTATCTGTCAAGGAAAGGCCCGCATGAACGCCACTTTTTGGTGCGGAACGAACGCACTGATTCGTCGTGAAGCACTGCTCTCGATCGGCGGTGTCCCCGAACAGAGCATCGCAGAAGACTTTCTTGCGTCACTCTTCATTCACCAGCGCGGGTGGAAATCTACCTATGTCCCTGAAGTGCTCGCGCACGGCCTTGCTCCCGCCGACCTCGAAAGCTACACGCTCCAGCAGTACCGCTGGGCCAGGGGGTCGCTCGATGTACTCTTTCGCTACAACCCGCTCTTCCTTAAAGGCCTCGAGTGGCGTCAGCGATTGCAGTACCTCTACTCGGCGAGTTTCTATCTGAACGGCCTCGTAGTACTCGCCGATGCTCTGATTCCTTTATTCTTCCTCTTTTTTGGAACAATTCCCGTACAAGACACCACGGGTGGGTTCATCATCTTCTTCTCACCATTTATTTTCTTCACGCTCTATCTCTTGATGCGCTCAACGCGCTACACCATCACCTTCCGCGCGATCCAACTCACCGTCGCCGCATCATTCATCTTTATCATTGCCTTTATGGGTGCGCTCATCGGCAAACGCGCAAAGTTCACGGTCACCTCAAAAGAACAGCGCAAAGAAGCAAACTTTATCTACTACGCACTGCCGAATATTGCGTATGTGGTCTTGGTGGTGTTGAGCATGATCGTTGCGGTCGATCGCGACGGCCTCACACCCGCAGTGGTCACCAATGCATCGTGGGCGGTCTTCAACATTGTCTTCTTTTGGCCCTACATACACTATGCGTACCCTTGGCATCTCGTCCCTGGGCGCATGCGTGAGTATATGCGCGGCGCGTTCAGCACTCCTGCGCCCATCGGTCGAAAAACGTACCCCGACTAGTAATCCTAATCATTCCCAAAAAGTATTATGGCTCAAGTAATTGAAATTGAAGCAAAGCCCACATGGTTCTCCACGCCAATCGCACTCGGCTTCATTCTGATGTTTATCCTCCTCGGTGTCATTGCGCGCTTTTGGAACATTGGCGCGGAAGGCTTGCGCTTGGATGAATCACAGAGCGTGTGGCAAGCATCGCACTCACTTGAGTTCATACGCATGTACATGCTCAAGAACGTGCACCTCCCTCTTCACAATTCTCTCCTCCACTGGTGGATGGGTGTCTTTGGGACAAGCGAGGGAGCAGTGCGTGCGCTTGCACTCATCCCGGGCCTGCTCTCAATCCCCGCACTGTACCTTCTTGCGCGAGAATTTTTGTCGCGCCGCTTTGCGCTCTTTGCTGCGGCGCTTGGATCCCTCTCACCATTCTGGGTTTGGTATAGCCGCGAGATCCGTATGTATTCGCTCCTGACCCTCATCACTATCCTTTCGTACTACTATTTCATCAAAGCAATCAAAGAAGACCGAGCGATCTGGTATATCTTCTATGGCGCATCCGCGCTCGTGGGCATCTATACGCACTACTTCTTTTTTCTCGTACTTCTTTCCCAACTCGTTTTCTTTTTTACCACCTGGAAGATCAACTGGGGTGGGAGCGAGGCTGCACCGGAAAAAAAGTGGCACATGCTCATACGATTCCTCTTTGTGGCGCTCGTCGTGATAGGCGCCTTCGCGCCGTGGGTATACTCGCTCGCGCAACACTACGGGTCCGGCTCGCTCGCACCCGTACTCACCAAACCGACCACATTCAATATCGTGCTCGCATTCTACGAATTTATGTTCGGCTTCCAGCCTGACTCGATCATGCCATCACTGGTTGCCGGATGGCCGTTAGTGATCTTGGGAGGATTTGTGTTTCTCACCAAGCGCCATCCGATCTCCGCGATCACCCTCATTCTTATTCTCGGCATGCTTATTCCCATTGCGGTTGGGTTTGCGGCGAGCCAGTACATGCCGCTCTTCCTTTCGCGCTATTTCATTATCGTCACTCCCCTTCTCTTTATATTCCTCGCATGGTTTGTGAGCGAACTCCCGGGAGGACGCGCACAGACACTCATCGGTGCCGGCATGCTGGGACTGTTTGCGGTCCTGCTCCTCAATCAAATGACGAGCCCACAGGTGCCCACACGAGAAAATTATCGCGAGGCCGCGCAGTATGTTGCCGCGCAAGCCGGACCGCGCGATATTGTGGTCGCGAGTCCTCCCTATCTCATCTACCCCATCCAATACTATTACCGTGGCGAAGCGGCGCTCTCTACGCTTCCGATCTGGGACAAGCGCAAAGGCGGGATCCCTGAAGCGACCGACGCGGTGATCGCCGCAGACGCGCAAACGCTTAAAGAAGATCATCGACGGCTGTATTTCATTGTGAGCATGGATCTCTACAGCGCAACGGAGAGTAAACTCTACCTCGACAACCACTTCACCAAACTGGAGAAGCGACAATTTTCAAAAAATGTGTGGGTGCATGTCTATCAAACTGAGTACGACACACTCGAACAGTCTCCGGCGACCACAACCGTTATTACTGATATTTTATCCGAAAAAGAATTAGAAACTATGTAATTTCTTCATCTGAAAAACCTGTTGTAGTGTATAAATAAAAATCTGATGAAGCCGTAAAAAGGGGTTCATATACCCTTCAGGAGGGGCTTGCACTTCATTTTGGGGTGATATAGTGGCGGGGCCTACCCAAAATGTATCTGAATCGTCAGCTAATTATTCATTCTAACGGTTAGTGCTAGCGAGATCTTATCGGCAATAAAAAATTGATAGGTCAGCAGTTAGTTCTAGCGGGTACAGGAACGGTGGGAAATAGTATATGTTACGTACAGTTTTGGGTGCCTCGATTGGCGCCCTCCTCCTCATCCCGTTTGCCGCTTCGGCAAGCACGGTGAGCAATGAAGCACAGCGTGCCTACACGGACTGGAAATCGACGTTTGTCACATCAAACGGTGCCGGTTCGCAAGGTCTCCGCGTGAATGATCCAAGCGCAGGGAACATCACCGTATCAGAGGGTCAGGGGTATGGAATGCTTCTTTCGGTTCGTCACAACGACCGAGCAACATTTGATGCCCTCTGGCGCTACACCAAGTCGCACTTGGATCAGCGCGGCCTCATGCACTGGAAGATCGATTCTTCCGGAAACGTGACGGGCGCAAACTCCGCCACCGACGGCGATGAGGATATCGGGTACGCCCTCCTCCTCGCAGACAGAACGTGGGGCGGATCATACCTATCAGAAGCAAAAACGTACATCGATGCGATGTACCAGTACGAAGTTGAAGCAGGAACGTATGTACTCAAGCCGGGAGACGTATGGGGCGGTTCAGACGCAACGAACCCTTCGTACTTTGCTCCCGCGTATTACCGCGAGTTCGCAAAAGTAACCGGCAACAACGGATGGTTGAAGGTTCTCGACAAGTCATACGAGATCCTCTTTGCCGCCCGTGACGCAAACACCGGCCTTCTTCCCGAGTGGACGACAGGTACCGGCGAAAGCGCAACCCGTGTTACGTGGAACAAGAACCGCGACAACTTCACCTACAATGCAATTCGCGTGCCATGGCGCATGGCCATGGACTGGGTCGAAAACAAAGACCCACGTGCGAAGGATATTGCAGATAAGATGAATCACTTCTTCGCGTCACAGACGACGTTCTACAGCGGATATACCTTTGACGGGAAGCCGCTTGCAAACTACCTTGACGGAACATTCATGTCAGGAATTGCAGTAGGTTCTGTCGTATCATCTGATGCCGCGTTCCGTGATCGCGTGATCAATCAGTTGGTCGCGATGAAACCATCGGGCTACTACAGCTCAAGTTACCGCGCGCTTGCGCTCCTCACGATCGCCGACGCTGAAGGGTCATTCCCCAGGATCGCCGCGAGTGTAGTAACAGCTCCGGTTCAAGCTCCGGCTCCCGAGCCGACACCTGCTCCGGAACCGATCGTAACGCCCACTGTTGTAGCATCTACGACTGTGGCGAAGGCGCCGGTCGTTGAAACAACCACTACTCCTGTTGTTGTAGAAGCTGCTCCGAAGCCGACCGTAGAAACGGCAGCCCCGGCACCGGTTACAACCGTAACGCCTGAGCCCAAAGCAACTGAGACAGAAACAGCTCCAGTGGTAGCAGCCACAGCTGCTGAACACACCCCCGTAGGAGCACGCACCCTTGAGGTGATGCTCCCCGGTGGAAACTCAACCGTTTCCGGTGAGAAAAAGCTCAAAGTGAAGATCGAGGATCTTGATCCTAAACTCTACACGGCCACATGGTCGGTTGACGGAGGACAGGAGAACTCGATGGAGAACGCAAACCCATCACTCAAACAGGCGAAGATTCAATTTGACAACTGGACATGGCACGGGGAAGGACCCTACAAGGTAACCTTCACCGCAAAGGACTCTTCCGGTTCTGTCATTGGACAGTCGACCGTCGAGATCTTCGTGAAGCAGTAACGCCTCCTCGGTTCGACTTCTCATCGAGAAGCACGAATCGATAGGGCTTACTGGCCCAATCGCCTGCGTACGCAACGCCCACGCGCGGAGTCCGTTTGATCCGCCGTGGCGCAATACGTACGCCACGATCTTCGAACCATAGCCCTGATTCCGGTACGGCACGCTTGCCATTCAGTGTACGCGTTACGTTGAGTGCTCGCGTGACGCGACCAGGACCAGTACAACCTTCTACCCCGCGGACCAATACGGCCGCGGGGTAGTTGTGTTTTCCGGTGACGACATTGAGCATCTCGTGCACGCCATACACAAGGTACACATAGAAGTGCCTCGCTTCGTCCCACATGGGCGCGTTGCGGGCGGTGCGCCCACGAGAAGCATGCGACGCGAGGTCGTTTTCCCCCTCATACGCTTCGGTCTCTGTGATCATGAGAGCGATCTCTTTACCACGGATCTTGCGCACAAGAAACTTCCCCACTAGATCACGCGCCACCACAACCGCGCTCCGTTCAAAAAATTCTTGCAATAGGACCTGCCGTTTCATACGCTCGTATGGACTGCCAGTCTATGAAATGCCGAGCAATTTTAAGACGAAGAGTATATAGAGCAGGATGAACATAAGCCCCTCCCAATTGTAGAGGTTGCGCGAAATGCCCGAGAATATGAAGAGGAGTGTTGCAAATGCCATGAACGGGAGACCGATAGCATGCGTGACCGGATCAAGCGGTAGTGTCGTAAAGATGCCCGGCAAACCAATAATCACCAGCGCGTTAAAGATATTCGAGCCCAAAATGTTGCCGACAGAAATATCAAATTTCTTGGCGAGTGCCGCTCTGACCGAGACCACAAGTTCCGGGAGCGACGTACCGATCGCCACGGCCGTAATCGTAATGACCGCCACGGCAATATGGAGCATCTCCGCGAGCGCGATCACGGAATCGATGACGTACTTAGCGCCAATGATCAAAAACGCCGCGCCAATAATGAGCATGGCGTAATCACGACGTGCCGCCCACTCCTTGAGAAATCCGTTCTTGAAACGGCGCACCCACGCTTCTTCAGTGATACGCTCAACGGTATCACTGAGGTGCGCTTCAAATTCTTCTTTGTGCGAGATCGCGTAGACAAAGTACACGCCGTACGCAAGAAGCAGGAGCACGGCTTCGATTGGCGAGACCGCACCATCATATGCCGCACCCAAAAAGAGGATGGTTGAGATCGCCAAAAGCGGAAGCTCAAGATCGATTAGATCCTTGCTGATCACCGCCTTGCGCCCGATCGTAACAGCTACACCAATAATAAGGAGAATATTGGCAACATTTGATCCGACAACGTTTGCCGCAACGATTTCGGGAACCCCTTGTAAAACCGCTGCCACACTCGACGCGAGTTCCGGGAGCGATGTCCCTACACCGGTAATGACGACACCGATCGCAAACGGTGTCATTCCCAAGCGAAGCCCCGTTCGTTCAGATGCAAGCAAGAACCAATCTGCACCTTTCACCAGCGCAAAGAGGGCAACCACAAAAACTCCTATCCAAAATATAATCATGCCTCGTATTGTACCCTAAGTCCTCCATCCGTTCAAAAAAAATAGACCGCGATGTGCGGTCTAAAAGCACCTATTGGTGCCTACTCCTTGGATTGGTCGCTTCCCCACCAGCCGATACTGGTGATGAGAAGCGGTGGGGTGGCCTTGTTTTTAATGGCTTGCTCAAACGCCACCATGTCAATGGTGCACAGCGTCATTCCAGGAACATGTTCTCTGCCCTCAAATTGCTGCACCTCATGCGAGGAGAGCATTTCGCTATTGTATTCGACCGAGAGACTCGCAAGATCAATGGCGGGTACCCCCTTTCCTAATGCCTGATAGAGCCCAAGGGAGCCATCTTTTGCGACGAAGAGTCCACGTTGACTTAAGAGATCGAACATCCTTGTAGTGCGGAGAACTGCCCGCACCTTTTCTGGTGAGTCAAACGGTACGGCCACCTGATCATACAGAATCTCACAGTTTACGATGCGATATAATGCATCGAGCCGATTTTTCTCAGCGCTCTTCCTAGCCAGTAGTGCCCATCCGACTGGATGGTTCAATGCTCGAACACTCATCGGGTTCATATTTAGTCTCCTTCAAGGTTCTGTACTGCACTGAACGTACGATATTTTTCCAATTGTGTCAATCCCTATCGTCGCATGCTTCGTCCTTTCCGATACCCCAAATAAATTGTGGCTAAAACGACACCACCAATGACGATCTGAAAATTGAGTGTCGCCTGCGCGGCATATGCAAAGATAAAGGCGAATGGAAGAATGCCTATGATTGTTGCCGCCACGTAGACACTAAGCTTAACTGACGTAAAAAGACCGACCGCATAACTTAAGATATCGACGGGTACGGCCATCCGCAACAATACAATGTTCCAAAAAAGATACTTCTCACCGAGCGCATGTTCATATCTTTCAATGGTGCGCAGATCTACAAAGCGCGCAACGAACGGCTTGCCGAAACGGCGCGCAATCACATATGCAACGACCGAACCGATCGTCCATCCGACGACACTTAGAAGCGCCGTGGTAACAGGCCCCCAAAGCACAGCGGCAAAAGGAATGAGCGCCACCGTACTCACCGGAGCAATCACTGTGGCAATAATGCCGACAAAAACATATCCTGCCATACCCGCAATACCAAAATCCAAATATCTACTCACGGCATCCGAAAACTCCCCAGCAAGGAACGCACCACCGGCAAAAAAGAGTGCAAAAACGACCACGCCTGCAATTTCTGTCCTGGTCATACCACAAGGATACCATATGGCTTTTCTGCGCCCCTACCGTTGAATTTTTTGTGGTTTTGTTGTAAGGTGTGGAACATTGGCCCCATCGTCTAACGGTTAGGACATCAGGTTCTCATCCTGGAAATCCGGGTTCGATTCCCGGTGGGGTCATTGGTACAAAAATGAGCCGCAACTTCATGGTTGCGGCCATTTTTGTTCAATGACCCAAGCAAGGCACCTGCTTGCCTTGCGTCCGGGAATCGAAAAGGTTCTCCTGTATTTTTGAGAATGTACTCGTTCGAGAAAATAGGAAACCTGTACTGCTCCTGTAAGAAGAGATTCCCGGTGGGGTCACAAAAGCGCGAATGCAAAAAGACTGGATGGTTCCAGTCTTTTTCGCTTTTGTGAAGGCGCAGATATAATTTTTCAGCAGAAAAATATCTGTGACCGCGAGTACTTATGTCCGCGCAGGGTGTACTCACCCGAGCAGACTTAGTAACTTGTGACCACACAAAATTACCCGAGCTTTTGCTCGTCCCTTCTCTGTAAGGTCATTCGCAAAAAAATAACCCCGGAAATTTCCGGGGCCTGGCTGAGTGGTTGCGCTTAGTGCTCGCCTATAATCTTCACGAGCTCCTTCGTTGCCATATCGCGATAATATTTGAAGTCAATATCATTATCACCAAACACAATTGCTCCCCAATTCAGTTCATTCTGGCAGGAGAAATTCAGACCCATGACCATCCCTTGAAAACTTTGGGTCGTATCTCTCGAATTTGGATGTTCGCCATCAACGCGCAAATTGGCGATTGCGATGATCTTCGTGGCCAGGACGATGAGGGTGTGGTGCTCATTGACTGGAACGAAGATGTCGCCGTACTTGATGAGTGGAACACGGTGCCAACTATTCCAGATCGTCCAGTAGAACATGATGCCATTCGAGTACGGAACCTTGTGGATCGGAAAAATAGAAGATTGCGGTGCGTCCATGGTCGACTCTCCAGCCGGTTATTTGAGAAAACGGAACCTTGTTACCTAAGTAGCATTATATAGTATTGCGAAGCATTTGTCAATAGACTCAGCTTAAATTAAACACCCTGCAATCCCGTTTTGCAGGACTGCAGACTTAGTAACTTGTGCCCACATGAAAAAGAGCCGCCCTGAGTTGGGCGGCTCTGAACACTGAAAAATGCCAATCAGCCACAGGCGAGGTTGAAGTTGGCGCAGTACCGGTCCCACTCGTCTTGTCTCTTCTTCGGCTCTCCGCAAGGAACGGGCTTGAGCGGTGTCCGAACCTCTACCTGACGATTGCACGTTCCTTCGTTCTTGAGCAATGGAAATACTTCCCTCCTGATTGCCCTCATTATGTCTTCCGGAATTGGTGCACCAACTCCGTAAAATGTTACCCTGTTTATGCCAGGCCTACGTTCTCTGTGCATTGCAACAGCCATTGTGTCGAGATCGGTAGATATTCCATTCCTGGCAAGAATTTCGAGGAACTTTTCCCCACTCGCAAAGTTAGTCATGGTTTAACCCTCCGTAATGAACATAATTTCACTTAACACCCTAGCATGTCAAAAAGTGCGTGTCTAATTACTCAAAAGCCTCGCCCCTAGAAATCTGGTGATTTAACCAAGCAATCCAAGGATATTAAACGGCTCAGGTGCCTGAGCCGTTTAATATCACATGCGTCAGACTAAAATCACCGCCTCCCCCACTCCTCATCCTGCCGTACCAAGATATGCTCTTTGATCTCCGGATGCGCCATGATCTCCTCCACGGTGCGCTCCATACGCATTGACTGCGAGCCCTTCACCAAGATCACGTCGCCTGCATCCATTATGTTTTGTAGGTACGCCCCTGCGACGCGTGCGTCATCAAACTGTAAAACGTTCTTTTCTGAAATACCCCCCGAGAGCGCCCCTTCAGCAAAATACCGTGCGCGGACGCCTACCACCAACAGAATGTTGCACACTGAGCCCGCAATGGTCCCCAGACGCTTGTGCTCTGCCACTGCATACTTGCCCAGTTCGAGCATATCGCCCAAGACGGCGACCCGGCGTCCTTTCACTTTCATTTTCTTGAGTTCCTCGAGCGCTGCTTCCAGCGCAACGGGCGAAGAGTTGTATGTATCATCAAGGATCATCGTGTGCTTGAGTCCTTCCACCAAACGGAACCGTCCTGGTGCCGGCTCCCAATGCTCGAGCGCCTGTGCCGCATCAACCGCATTCACCTTAAAATGCTCCGCGACGGCGAGCGCCGCAAGGGCAGCATATGCATGCTGGACGCCGAATACGCCATGCACACGCACGGGAAAATTCGTTCCATTGGTATCCACCTTGAAGGTAATGCCGACTGGGCGCATTCCCTCATATTCCGTATTCAAATGCGAAGCATGCAGATCAGCCTCCTTGTCAAAACCATAGGTCGCGACGCGCACACGACATTTCTCGCGAAGCGCTACCACGCGCGGATCATCCCCGATGAGCACCGCGCGGCCATCTTTTTTGATCGCACCGAGGATCTTGCTCTTTTCGTTGAGTACCGCTTCAGGTGAGGGGAAAAATTCAACATGCACTGGCACTTCCCCCACCAGGGTGATCACTGCCACGTCAGGTTTGACCCATGACGCGATCCACGCAATATCTCCCGGCTTGTCAGCGCCAATTTCAAGCACCAACACCTCGGGATACTCAGATTTGAATAGGAGCAGTTCCAAACCGCGTAAGATGTTCATGATCCAGCCAAACGGATTCCCCCATGCGGTCGGTACGCCCAAAATGGTGAGCGGGACGCCGAGTTCACTGTTGAAGCTTTTCTCGCTCTTGCGCACGCTAAAATCCTCATCGAGTGCCGCCGCGATCGCATCTTTTGCCGATGTCTTGCCCACACTACCGGTGACGGCAACGACGCGCGGTTTATATTTCTTGAGCACGAGACGCGCCTCATTGGCGAGGATCGCGATCACGATGCGTTTAATGAAGGATTTCATGATCTATCGGTCAGGCGGAACTTGGTAATAATTCAACAAAAACTTTGTAGTATCCATAAATGGCTTGGTGAGGGTCTCAGATGCGTACCGCGCGCCTTTGGGGTATACCTGATAGTAAAAGACGACAAATTGCGGATCGTAGGCGGGAAAATACCCAAAGAATGAGTGCAGATACCTGTCATCATAGTACCCTTTCCCGTCCGCCCGCGCAATTTGAGCGGTTCCGGTCTTTGCGGCAATACTATGGTTCTCTAATTTTACTTTTCCGCCCGCAAGTGCATCGTCAACAACCGTCACGAGCATCCGCGTGATCTCTTCCGATGTTTCTTGCTTGAGTATGCGCTTGGAAGGATTCGGCATCACGACCGTCGAGGGCCCGATGGAGTACTTCACCTCTTTTACCAAGTGCGGATTCACGAGGTATCCGCCATTGCCCAGACTCGCCAGTGCACGCGTGATCTCGATCGGTGTCATGGCGATTCCCTGCCCGAATGATGCGGTCGCGTATTCTATATCACGCGGACTCTCCAGGTTGTCCACGATGCCGTGTACTTCGTTCGGCAGATCGATCCCCGTCTCTTCGCCGAGACCATATCCAAGAAGGTAGTCACGTACGCGCTCGTTGCCAAGGCGCTGTGCGACAAACGCCATGCCGGTATTAAGCGACTGATTCAGCACTTCCTGCATCGGCACCACACCACGTGCTTTGCCGTCATAGTTTTTGATATGTGCTCCGTTGATGACCACCACACCTTTGTCATCAAACGTGGTCTTGGCAGTCACCACCCCCGCATCGAGCCCTGCGGCCATAATGAGCGGCTTCACAGTCGAACCCATCTCGTAGACGTTCTCGACGAGCGGGTTGCCAAAAATACTTGCATCGCGTTCATTGCGAAAATTATTGAGATCAAATCGCGGCAGCGCAGCCATTGCGTAAATCTCACCGTTCTTTGGATTCATCACAATAGCGCCAGCATGCTCCGGCTGCCACTCCTCCCAGATCTTTCCGAGCGATTCCTCAAGCGATGCCTGCACCGTCGGCTCGATAGTGGTCACAATATCACCCTCGCGCGGTTTGCGCTCAAATACGACGCTCGTCAGCTCACCAAACATCTCTGCAAAAAAATTGATCTGCGTGTCACCGCGGCGCGCCAACACGTCGTTGTAGTAGCGCTCTAGCCCGTAGCGACCCGTAAGTTTATCCCCGTCATACCCCACGAATCCGACCGTATGCGCGGCAAGCTTTCCTCCCGGATACACACGCCACCGATCTTCCTCAAGCGAAATCCCCGGGATCTCAAGGCGCTTGATCGTCGGCACATCTTCTTCAGGGATCTTACTGGCAAGTTCAATATATGTATCGGTACGATCTGCTATCTTTTTTTCAAATTCCTGTCTCTCCAGTGGAATGATCGAGGCAAGTGCCGTATAAACCGCGGCCGTATCACCAAGTTTTGTGCCATTGGCCGTCACGCTTGCACCGCGGGCCGTTGTTGCTGCTGATACGAGCGTGCCGTCTTTTTTTGAAAGAAAGATAGACCCGCGATCAAACACACCACCGGCAGGACGTACGTACTGTCGCTCTGCAGCAACACGGTACTCTTCTCCCTGAAGGATCTGCAGTGAGAAGAGCCGCCATATTGATATGGCGGCAATGAGCAAGATCCCTGCGTATAAAAACCAGAAGCGTGAGAGCGTATTCGGGGATCGCATAGTGTGTACTTTGAATTGCGAACCTAGGTTCGTTGTGAGGGTTTCGAAAATGCGCGAGGTCGCCCGAAAACGAGTTTTGTCGTAGCAGAGTTACCCAAAGCGAGTTTGAGGGATGAGATCGCGCATTTTCGGAAGCTGTAGCAGGACATAGGTTCGTAATTCAAAGGGTCCTACCGCCCGCTACCGGAAAGCGCTACGGTGCTGCCGCCACCGACACGGGCAAATACCGTTCCTTGTGCTTCAACATACCCCTCAAGAGCAGCGCGCTCACGCGTGATTGACGCCGTGCGCGAGAGATACTCTGATTCAAGCGCGCTCACGCGCGTCGTTGTCTGTGTTGCAAGGTTTTCGTACCGTGTGCGCGCCATCACGTCCGAGACCGTAAGTGCGATCAGATACCCATAGAGCGCCAGCGCGACCACCACCGTGCCCAGCGCGAAACGAAACACCACAATGCCCGGCTCACGCACTGAACGCAACTGCAGAGCAATCGCGCGGATGGCCGTGTGCTGTGGTTGTCGTGATGCTCGTAGGGTAAGGGTGCTCATGGTGGGTGTGTTATGAATTAATTTTTTCTGCAATGCGTAATTTTGCGCTTCGTGCGCGGGGGTTTGCGCGGATCTCTTCGTCACTCGCTTCGATCGGCCGTTTTGTGAGAATATGTGCTCCGTCCTCCCGTTCCCTCTCCTTGAAGAATCGCTTCACAATGCGGTCCTCAAGACTATGGAACGAAATAACGGCAATGCGCCCATTCTCTGAAAGATGCTCCCAACCACTCCGAAGCCCTTCCTCAAGTGCGCCTAGCTCGTCGTTGACTGCAATACGGATCGCCTGGAAGGTCCTCGTGGCCGGATGGATCTTCCCGTGGGCATAGCGCACAGGGACACATCCTTTAATGATCTCGGCGAGTTCGGTCGTGGTCTCGATCGGATGCACGGCACGCGCGCTCGTGATCGCGCGTGTGATCGTTCGGGCGTATCGCTCCTCGCCGTAGGCAAAGATCACGTCGGCAATGGGCTCCTCTTCCCATGTGTTCACGATGTCGTATGCAGTAAACGAATCAGGGCTGGGAACTTTCGCGAAGGTCATCGTGAGCGGTTCAGACTTCCGGAACGAAAATCCTCGCTCGGCCTCATCAAGCTGAAAACTCGAGAGTCCGAGGTCGAGCACGATCCGATCAACGCGCGCGAGGTGGAGTTCTGCCAAGACATTCGCCATGTTGCGAAAGTTTTCCTGCACAACATGAACCATTCCCGGACAATCCTCCAAACGCTCCTTGATGCGCCGGATCGCGTCTTCATCTTGATCGCACACGACGATTGTTCCGGCTTTGCCGATCTCGCGACAGAGTGCGAGCGCGTGCCCGCCTCCGCCGCCGGTACCGTCGAGAACGGTCTGCCCCGCTTGGGGAGATAGTCCTTCAATGGTTTCTTGTAAAAGAACAGGGATATGTGCCATGGCATTCTTAGAGAGACCCTGCTTCGCCGAACTTTCCGGCAAGTGCATCAGCATCGTGCTCGATGCGAACCTGGTACTCCTTCCATGCGCTTTCATTCCAGAGTTCGACGCGATCATGCATACCGATGATCACGACCTTTTCCCCCAACTCTGCAAATGTCTTCAAAAAATCCGGGATCAGGATGCGTCCAAGCGAGTCAACGTCTGTCTCGACGGCACTTCCGAGGAAGAACCTCGCGACACCGCGCGCGCTTGCATCCCCCGTGGGCAAGTTACGGATCTTTTCGACCAGTCCCTGCCATCCCTTCACGGGGTGCACAAAGAGGCATTTCTCGAAACCCTTCGTCACGACCACTTTTTTGCCGAGTTCCTTGCGGAATTTTGCCGGCATTGAGAGTCGCTTCTTAGGATCGAGCGTGTGGATGTATTCGCCTATAAGCATGTTGCGCAAAATCCCCTTAACCTACTGCAAAATCTGCCAATCTTTATGAACCCGCCACGCGAAATGAGTCATACCACTTCATTCCACTTAGTGTATATTTTATTACACTTTATACCACCCTGCAAGTACAGTTATCCACAATGTCCATGAATTTCCAATGAAAAACCCCGCTTTTGAAAAGCGGGGTTTTTCTATAAAATTTAGACGTCTTCGGTCCGGCTACTCTACTCGCGGGGGCGCATGGTGGGAAAAAGGATCACTTCGCGGATGTTGTGCTCACCTAAAAAGAAGAGCGCTAGGCGTTCGATGCCGATGCCGACACCTCCTGCGGGTGGCATGCCATACTCCATGGCCTCAAGGAACTCTTGATCGCTCGTCTGCGCTTCTCGGTCACCTTCTTTGCGTCGTGCGTCTTGTGTTTCGAAACGCTGTGCCTGGTCGATCGGATCGTTCAATTCTGAAAATGCTTTCACGATCTCAATACCGCCCACCACAAGCTGGAATGCATCAACGAGTGCGGGGTCCTGGGGAGAACGCTTGGCAAGCGGTAAATAGTTCACCGGATAATCCACCACGAATGTAGGCTGGAGCAGTTTTGGTCGGCAAGTCTTTTTGTAAATATCGTCGAGGATCTTCTCGCGCGGAGCGCCCTTCTCTACCTCGATCCCGAACTGCTCCGCCGCAAGCCGCAGGTCCTCGATGCGTGCGTTCTCAGGGTCTGAAACAAGCGCGTACCGTCGCAACAGATCATAAAATGAAATGGTGGCAAATGATTTCTTGAAATCATACGCTGTCTCACCGATGGTGACTTTGGTCTTGCCAAAAAGCTTCTTGGCAACGTGCGCAAAGAGCTTCTCGGTAACAGCACGCATCTCTCTGGCATCAGCATAACTTGCATAGAATTCGAGCATCGTAAACTCAGGGTTGTGAGTGACGTCGATGCCCTCGTTTCGGAAGTTGCGACCGATCTCGTAAACCTTGGGGAATCCGCCCACAAGGAGGCGCTTCAAGAAGAGCTCGGGTGCAATGCGCAAATAGAGGTCAATGTCGAGTGCATTGTGGTGTGTTGTGAATGGTTCTGCCGTAGCACCGCCCGCATGACTCTGGAGCATTGCAGTCTCTACCTCAAGGTATCCGGCACCATCCAAAAACTCGCGGAGGGCGCTCACCATGCGCGAACGCATTATGAACCGCTCGCGGACATCATCCGCCATGAGCGTATCCAAATAGCGACGTCGAAACCGCTCTTCAACATCCTGGAGCCCTGCCCACTTATCCGGAAGCGGGCGCAAAGACTTCGAGAGCATCGTCCACTCTGTGACCAGTATCGTCTTTGCTTTGGTCTTGGTAAGAAATGGTGTTCCCTTCACCCAGATGAAATCTCCACGATCAATGGTCTTTGCAAAAAGTTCCATCACCTGCTCGTCCGTCTCCCCCTTTTTAAGCATTCCCTGAAATGTGCCCGTGCCGTCAGAGAGATCAAAGAACATAAGTGCTCCTTGTCCACGGACCGACATGATGCGACCGGAAAGTGCGATCTTTTTCTTTGATCGCGTGAGCGTGGCAAACTTTGCTGCTGCGTCAGCAATATCGATACGCGAAGGCGTGGTGACCGGATAGGCATCCATTCCGGCCTCTTTGAGCAGCTCTAGTTTTTTTATGCGCTCCGCGCGCAATTCTGGAAGTGTTGCCATTGCGATTCGCCGTAAGGCGTTTTAGGGTTGCCTTATTCAACGTCAACCAATACGCACGAGAACGATCCTCCCGGAGTATTCCAGGTCACTTTGTCTCCCTTGCTCTTTCCCATGAGGGCCTCACCGAGTGGTGATTTGTTTGAGATACGGCCAACTGAAGTGTCTGCCTCTTCGCTTCCAACGATCTGGTACGTACGCGTCTCTTTCTCGCCGTCTTTTTTGATGACTGCTGTTGAGCCGATGCTGATCGCACCACCCGAACGTTTTGAAATGACAATCGCTGCTTTCAAGATGCTCTCCAATTTGCGGATGCGCTCTTCAGCTGCTGCCTGGTTTTCGCGCGCCTCCTGATACTCTGCGTTCTCTGAGAGGTCGCCGAGTGACTTTGCATATTCGAGCTTTTCTGCGATCTCTTTGCGGCGCGTGCCGAGCAAGTGCTCAAGCTCCTTTTTAAGTTCGTCGAGCTTCTCCTGGGTCAAATACTCTTTTTCTTCTGGCATAATGTGGTGCGGATGGTAAATTAATATCCTGCATACTATACCTGAAAATGGGCCTTTGGGCAACCCTCATTACTCGCCTTCTTTTGCGGGAAGCCCTACATACTCCGGTCGCTCATTGATCATCCACTCGATCACCTGGCGCATGGCAAAGGTTGCACCGGTGAGATTTGATTTATGCCCCTTCTCCATCATGACCACGAACGCATACTTTGGGTTCTCGTAGGGAAAGAATCCCATGGTCCATGAATTCACATACTCTTTGGTTAACCCGAGTTCGGCGGTACCCGTTTTTCCTGCTACCGCGACTTGCGAGAATGCTAACCCTTTTGCCGTGCCGTAATCTGCTGCGACAGCGGCACGCATTCCTTCTTTCACGATCTGAATATTCGGAGCATGTACCGGAAGTGTCACGCGCTCCCCTTGCGCGCCTGCCATGATCTGCGGCGTCACGAGCGTCCCGCCATTCGCCAGTGCCGCCACCGCGCGCGCCATCTGAAGCGGTGTTGTTTGAAAACCGTACTGCCCAATCGCCGTGTGGTACGTATTGCCCAGACGCCATGGCTCTCCGTCAAAGTTCTTTGCCTTCCACTCAGGATTCGGAATCACCCCTTTCGCCTCGCCCAACAGCGGGACGCCCGTCAGCTCACCAATGCCGAACATGCGCGTGTATTTTTCTATATTACTGATCCCAATACCCTGCTGTTCATTCTTGTACCCACCGCCGATCTCATAAAAGTACACGTCTGAGGAGACCGCCAGGGCACGACGCATATCCACCCACCCGTGTGCCTTCCAGTCACGAAAAACAGTCGGGAGATCAGGGTTATACGGGTTTGGAATCGTGATCGATCCAGTCGAAAGGATCTGTTTGTCGGGCGAGATCACTCCTTCTTCAAGCGCACCGAGCGCGACGAACGGCTTCACGATCGATCCTGGCGTATAGAGTCCAGAAAGTGCGCGATTCAGGAGCGGTTTCTGCGACCCTTGCGTGTACTCTCGAATACGTGCGCTGTCATCGCCGAGTGATATCACTTCGGGATCGTATTCGGGGTAACTCGTGAGCGCCAAAATTTCCCCCGTATTCACATCAAGGATCACGCCAGCACCACCCGTGAATCCCTTGTCCTCGGCAAGTGCACGGATCGATTCGTGGAGCTTCTGTTGCACACCCGCATCGATCGAAAGAACGATTCGGTCGCCATCCTTGGGCGGTTCGATGGAACTTTCTGACGAAACATGGCCAAGTGCGTTCGTCTCGATGAGCCGCATACCGTTCTCACCCGAAAGCTCCTTATTGAATAACGACTCTATCCCCGCCTTGCCCTCAAAGAATGGCTGATAGTAGACGCCCTTCTTGTCACGAAGCGGGTACGAAACGTACCCCAGCATGTGGGCGAATCCAGGCGCGTCAGTATACGAACGAACGTAGGGATCTGAGAGCACCTCGGTCGAGGTCGCAACGGATGCCGGCACCAGAGGGGCAGCGTTCGCGATCGAAGACAAGAGCGCTGTAGTATGGGGAGGTGTCGCCGCGGCCATATTCCCAAGTGGCGTATTCCACGCGAGTTCGTCCCCTCGACGATCGACGATCACGCCGCGTTCAGAAAATATCGGAATCCGTTCAAGGCGGTTATCTTCCGCCTTCTCTCGATACGCATCACCGCGCACCACCTGAAGCACGCTCGCGCGGAACGAAAAAATGAGCACGACCGCAAGAAAAAAGATGCCGAGCGAAATAATCGACCACTTGGAAATAGGCTGTTCGATCCGCCCCTCCATTTGGTGTACGTTAAAATTGGGAAGGTTGCGCGAATCCAGAAAGATCTCGTCCGGGAAGATCTCGCCGCCACTCCGCCTGGTTCGCCTTCTGAAGAAAAACATGAGTTAAGAATACCACCTCAGGTGCGCACGGAGAAACGGCCCAGCCAAAAGCGCCCCGAGCACGAGTCCTGCCCCGAGCGGCACGCTTGAAGCGCTTGCATTGCCGTACAAAAGATCAAAAAAGAGCCCTATAGCAACTCCTTCATAATAGTCCTCGATCAAGAGAGCTGCGAGGACAAGCCCCGCCAAAAAAACCGGCCATGGGGCCCAGAGTGCCACACTCACAAGAGTCACGCCGATCGCAATTCGTCGAAGGATCATGGTGTCAATGAATCTTCTTCGAATGCGTGGTCGGTGGTTGGAGCGAGTCGAACGAATCGCAAGGTTGAAGGGTTAAAGGGTGTACGGAAGAAAACCTTTTTGAATGGGTCGCTCTCCTTCTGTTCGATGCCATACACCACACCTAAAATGCGTGCGGTTCCCGCGAGAAGAATTGGGTCACCTGCAATAACTGCCACATCGCGCGGTACCATGATCTCAAAGGTTCCTGCTCCGCGTCCGGTTGCAGTAATGAAAATGTCCACGCCGGGAATGAGCGCATCGACCTGAGTACCCGGAGTCGAGTGAAGTGTTGCGCGCGACGCATGTTCATACACTTGCGTCACCGTTCCAATGACCACGTTCTCGCCCATGAACACGCGGTCTCCTTCGCTCACCTGCTCAGCGGAACCAACATCAAGAATCAGCGTATCGTACGGAGATGATCCGGGCGATGCCAACACAAAGGCGAGCACGCCTTCGCTTCCCGGGGTTCGCCCCAACAGCCCTCGTAATTCATCTCGCTCTTCAGCAAGGATGTTCCGATCAAGGACCCGGACCTCAAGCTCGGCAACACGTGCCGTAAGTTCGCGATTCTTTTCAATGAGCGCTGTGGTCGAGTGGAATGTTTGAAAAAACGTGTTAATACCCCGCGCACTCGCTTCCTGTGCCGAAAGAAATGGTCCAGCAATAAAGATGACCAGACGCTCTGCGGTGCTACGGAGAGGCGAAAGCGTAAGAACACCCACCATGCAAAGCATGACTACAAAAGCGCCCGTGCGGGATGTGCGGGCCGGATCAGTGCGGCGGGAGCGCGTCATCATGGGTATCAATAAGAACACCGTTAAACTCATCCATCTGCTCCAAAACGATCCCCGTACCCCGTGCGACAGCCGTAAGCGGGTCGTTTGCAACATAAACCGGAATCTTAAGTGCTGCGGCAAGGAGCGTATCAATACCGTGGAGGAGTGCCCCACCGCCCGTAAGGACCACGCCGCGATGCATCACGTCCGAGAGAATCTCAGGCGGGGTTGTTTCCAAAACCTCTTTGACCGAGTCCACAAGAGACTGAACTGAATGATTGATCGCCTCGCGTACGTCGGCATCAGTCAGCACTACTTCACGGGGAAGCCCCGTCACGAGATCACGTCCTCGGATGGACGCTTCCATAGGTGGATTTGCTTTGATTGCAGCGCCGATAGCAATCTTGATACTCTCGGCAGTACGCTCACCGATAAGGATCTTGAACTCGTCACGAATATACGAAATGATATCTTGGTTCAATTTATCGCCTGCAACGCGGAGGTTCTTTGAACGAACGATCCCGCCCAGCGAGATTACCGCAATGTCCGTCGTGCCGCCGCCGATATCGATGATCATACTGCCGACCGGATCATTCACCGGAAGCTTGATGCCGATCGCCGCCGCCATTGGTTCCTCGATGATGTAGACCTCACGAGCACCAGCACTGCGCGCCGCATCATATACTGCGCGAGTCTCCACATTGGTGATACCCGATGGCACACCCACCACCACGCGCGGACGCACCATTTTCTCTGATATTTTTCCCGTCTTGTTCAAAAGGTACGCGAGCATTTCCTCGGTCACTTCAAAGTTTGAGATCACGCCATCCACGAGCGGGCGTACTGCGGTGATGTGACCTGGAGTGCGGCCGAGCATTTGTTTTGCCTGGGCGCCGACCGCAACCACCTGGCCGGTTTTCTGATTGAGGGCAACCACTGACGGTTCATTGATGACGATACCGTGCCCGCCCAAATACACGAGCGTGTTTGCGGTACCGAGGTCGATACCGATGTCATTGGAAAATACTTTGTAGAAGCGCTTGAGCATGGTGATAGTGCCCCCATACTATCGGAAAAGACGGGCGCGGTAAATGGATTTACTTTGTAATAAAAATATGCTGTAATGTTTTGCAGATACAAGAACACTTCAGCACAAGGAGGAGATCCGATGCCCGCCCACCACGATCCTGAAACGAGATTCCCACGCGACCACAAAAACACCAATTCTGAATTCCCCAGTTTTGATCCAGTTGATGGAATCTGGCGCGAATTTTTTCGCCGACCATACAACATAGTGGTACTGGTAAGCGTCTTGATTTTTCTCGCAGCATTCGCCGTGCACCTTTTGTGGTAAGTCGCATCTGATTTAAAACGCCGACGCCCCGAACATGTTCGGGGCGGTTTCTTTTTGGGAGTTGCGCTTTCCTTCAAACTACTTTGCAAACATCTTCAGGAACTCTTCTTTTGAAACGACCTTCCCTTCCGTCTCTGTGCGACGCTTGAGCTCAACACCGCCCGCCGCCAAACTTTTTTCACTCACCACTGCACGAAGACCGATTCCCAAAAGATCTGCATCGGCAAACTTCTCTCCCGCACGCAGATCGCGGTCATCAAAGAGCACTTCAACACCTGCTCCCTCAAGCGTCTCGTAGAGCGTTTTTGCTTCATCTTTCACTGCATCATTCTTACCCGAAAGGTCTATGAGATGGACCTGGAATGGCGAGATCGCCTCCGGCCACACAATACCCTTCTCATCACCCAAAACCTCAACCACGGTGCCTAATAGCCGCCCGAGCCCGATACCATAGCACCCCATAATGACCGGTTGATCGTTCCCTGCTTCATCTTTGTAGGTGAGCTCGAACGGTGCCGAGTACTTCGTCTTGAGTTCAAAAATATTTCCCACCTCGATCGCCTTTTCTTCACGCAGGTCTTCATTGCCACATTCGGGACATCCCTTCTGATCCGCGACGACCTCTTTGTTAATCGCCACGCCGCACTTTGTGCACACATGAATGATATCCTCGCCTGCAGGTGTTACTGTTTGAAATTCATGCGAATATTTCGAGAAACTTCCGCCAGACGCAAACGTAAGGTGCGTCACCTCGCCAATCCCTGCGCGTTCAAAAACACGTTTATATACACCTTTCATTATTTCATAGTAACGCGCAAGATCCGCCTCGTCGCGATGAAACGAGTAGAGGTCTTTCATGATGAACTCGCGGCCGCGCAAAATTCCCGACTTGGCACGCAGCTCCATGCGAAACTTATTCTGGATCTGATAGACCGAGAGAGGCAAATCTTTGTACGAAGAAATGAATTGTTTCGCGAGCGGTACCACGATCTCTTCATGGGTCGGCCCGAGCGCATTCTCGCGCCCCGATGAATCCATCACTTTGTAGAGATCGTCCATGGTGTCCCAGCGACCAGTCGTCTGCCAGTTGTCTTTGGGGTGAAGCGCGGGCATAAGGAGCTCTTGCCCACCCGCGGCATTCATCTCTTCGCGAATGATCGTTTCGATCTTTTTGAGTACGCGAAAGCCCAGTGGCAGATAGGTGTAGACGCCCGACTGAAGCTTGTCGATATAGCCGGCACGGATCAAGAGTTTCGCATTCTTGGCGACCTCGTCCGCGGGCGCCTCTTTGCGCGTCTTGCCAAACAATTGTGATTGCAACATCTCTCTAT
>MHUZ01000035.1:0-129 GCA_001823605.1 Candidatus Yonathbacteria bacterium RIFOXYD1_FULL_52_36 | reverse complement strand
GAGGCAGACTATGTGATCGGCAGATGTCGATTGCTGGGTGCCACAAGATTAAAACCGGCAAGTTTCGGTATTCCCGGATGGCTGGCATGGATATCGCGCAACAGAGATACCGACAAGGACGTGTTGCAT
>MHUZ01000034.1:105100-110206 GCA_001823605.1 Candidatus Yonathbacteria bacterium RIFOXYD1_FULL_52_36 | reverse complement strand
TAGTGAAACGGATATCACAGCGGTCTTCGAAACCGCTAGTCCAGGTTCGAGTCCTGGCGGGGACACAGCGTTAAGGAAAATAGTGCCTGCGCACTATTTTCTAGCTGTGTCGGCCGCAGCGATGTTTTTGAAAAGTTTTCTCTCTGACTTTTCAAAAACCGCGAGCGACCTAGATCTCTTGAGTGAAGCGATTAGAGATTGGAAGTCCCTTTTAGGGGGGGCGGGGTCGCGGGTACTTGGTGCACACAGGGCGCTTGTGCCCGAGTACACCTAGTAACCTGTGACCACAAGTGCCCCCCCACTTTGAGTTTTCTTGTTTTTCTGTATAATGTGAAAGTTCGTTTGCGGGTATATACGAAAGCCATATACCCGCGGCGTTCGGAAAAAATCCAAAAAGGAACTTGTTCATTTTTGGATTTCGTTCCTCACTTGCGGGTATGGTTTAGTGGTAGAACACGTCCTTGCCAAGGATGAGACGGGAGTTCGATTCTCCCTACCCGCACCAAATAATAAAACATCCATGGGGTTTCCCATGGATGTTTTATTATTTCTGTCGAACAGAGGTGAGGTGTCTTCCCCCACCCCGCAAAGAAACCAGCAAATCCTCATCCGTCCTTTACGAAAAATTCACCATATCAACACAAACAGTCAATTCTAGATTATTGAAAAATCAGGGGAAAATCGTGCAAAACTGTGGATAACTCTGTGAATAGTGTTGATAAAAGACAACTTTTCAGCAAACGTTCATGATGAGAATTTGATCATTTTTCCGGGAAACCCTTACTTGGTAAGGATATTGATGGAAAACGCCATAAATACCCATAAGTGTTTCACGTGAAACATTGGTTCACGTGAAAACACGCTAGAATGTAGTTTCATGGGAAACAAAAACGTTCCAAAAACAAAGAAAATAGGGAATTTGGGTGAGGATATTGCGACAAGGTACCTAAAGAGCAAAGGATTTTCTGTTATTGCGCGGAACTATACAAAGAAGTTCGGCGAGATCGACATTGTTGCTCGGAAGCAAGGAACGATCCATTTTATTGAGGTAAAAACAGTTTCACGTGAAATTTTTGATGTGAACCAGAAAAATGTTTCTCGTGAAACAGACGAATATGCCCCCGAGGACAATATTCATCCATGGAAAATAAAGCGAATGGTGCGAACTGCGGAGGCATACCTTGCTGAAATGGCTCCTGAAGGGGAAGTGGAGTGGCAATGTGATGCGATTGCAATACTTCTCGATATTGGCCGGCGTCGGTCGGTGGTGCGCATGACCGAGCATATTGTTTAATGGTGTGCTATGATGCGGTCTTAGTAAAACGGAGAGTAGTATAGTGGCAGTATGCATGCTTTGGGAGCATGAGGCCCGAGTCCGATTCTCGGCTCTCCGATTGAAATGGGATGAAGAGGATGAACCAGAGAAGGGTGCGCGTGGTGCGACATAAATTTTGCGACTGAAAGGAGTTAGAAATTGGAAGTGCCCTTGTGGCGTTATCCACATGTTATTTTGTCAGATCTGGGTATGGCGGTATAATGAAATTACTATCGTATGACAGATGCACTCTCAAATTCAGGAGTTCCCTCAGGTCCGAAGAATGAGGTTTGGTGCGATGCAGGTATTGTAAGGTTCCGACTCCTTGCTCCTGTTGATGAGGCGGAGGCAGACCGACTCGACACGCTCGGTCGAGGATTTCTTGATCGTAAAGAAGGGAACGCGGTGCTCATTGACATGCAGCGTTCAAGCGACTTTTCGTCCGCAGCACGCAAGCGGTGGGTAGGGTTTCTTCAGAACCCCGAGATCAAGGGCACCGCGATCTTTGGAGGTAGTGTGTTTGTGCGGACGCTTGCCGCGTTCGTGATCGGTGCTTCGCAAAGACAAAACATTAAGTCATTTGCGACTGAGACCGAAGCGCTCGACTGGCTCCACAAAGAGGTTGCGAAGGGGCAGGGGGTGGCGACACCAGTGTGATTGCTTTATTTCGGCTGAGCTGAGAGCGCGTGGACGAGTCCCGAGGAACCTTTATCCGTATTTTTAGAATTGATCTATGAAAGAACTTACCTGCAGAGACATTGGCGTTGATTGTGATGTAAAGTTTCAAGGAAACAACGAGGAAGAGATCATGTCCCAGGCTGCTGAGCATGCAGCCAGGGAGCATAACCTTCCCACCATCCCGCCGCACATTGACACGAAGTGTCGCGCCGCGATCAAGGAACTTAACTAATAGAGGTTTTACCGGTTAAGCTCTCATGGATAAGACCGTTCTTGGTGGTGTCCTTTCATTCGTTGCAGAAGGGATCATTGTATTTAATGAGCGGGGAGAGATCACCCAGCTTAATCCGCATGCAAGTTTGCTCTTGGACTACACCACAGACGAGCTTTCAGGAAAACATGTCGATAGCGCACTCTCGGTGCACTTTGACGAGACACCACTCGCACTGGAAGAAACGGTTTTTCAGACAGTTTTTGTTTCTAAAAAAATATTTTCAGTACCTCGTGGAAAGACGGCATACCTGCAATCAAAGTCAGGGAGAACGTTTCCTGTTTTCATTTCCGCACGCTCTATCGGCACTGAGAGCACTTTGCAAGGCGTGGTGGTGTTTCGTGATATCACGACGGAAAAAGCACTTGAGAATTACAAAAAAAATACCGCAGAACGCCTTTCCACGCTAACCCCATTCCTTCAGCGTACCGCAACGGGAGATTTCTTGAGCGGGGTGAATGTTCCGGAAAAAGAAGATGAGTTTACCGAGCTCTTTGTGGGGCTCAAGCTCATGGTTGATGATCTTCGCGAGGTTGAAAAACAGCGTGAACGCGATCAAGCAGAGAAGATCGAAGCGATCAAGAAGACCGAAGAAGAGCGACGCACACTCTCGGAGCAGTATTCAAAAGAGCTCGAAAAGAAAGTTGAGGAGAAGACGAAGGAGTTGTCGCAATCAAAGTTGCATATTGAGACGATCGTCGAGAACCTCACGAGCGGCTTGCTTGAATTTGATAGCGAGTTTACGCTCTTGCGCATGAATCAGGCAGCGGAGGACTTATTGGGGATCAGTCGCGCGGAAGTGATTGGGAAACAGATCACACCTAAAGACATAGACAAAGATCGTTGGCAGGCACTCGTACAAGTCTCTTACCCTGCACTCGCACCAACAGCAAAGAAGATCCGTCGCGAGGCGACAGGACTCAACGCTGATGTGAATGAGCTTACGATCCATCACCCACTCGAACGGGAGCTTCAGGTCATTACGGCGCCGATCATCGATCCGTCAACAGGTGAACGCCGCGGGTTCGTAAAAGGAATTCGTGATATCACGCGCGAGAAGATGATCGCGCGCAGTAAGAGTGAATTCATCTCGATCGCGGCACACCAGTTGCGCACGCCGCTCTCGGCGATTAAGTGGACGATCCACATGGTGATCAATGGCGACCTTGGTCCGCTCAACCCGTCACAGGTGAAACTCCTCACGAATGGCTACGAAACAAACGAGAAGATGATCCAGCTGGTGAACGATCTTTTGAATGTTGCGCGCATTGAGGACGGTCGGTTCGGATACGACTTCAAACAAAACGACCTCCTCAAGGTCATTACCGGCGTGATGGGTGGCGTCAAGCACATGTCGACCGAGAAAGCCGTTACGGTTGAGCTCGTAACACCACCTGAAGGCTTGGGATTATTTGTCTTTGATGCCAACAAGACGGCGCTTGCGCTCCAGAACTTGGTTGATAACGCGGTGAAATATACGCCCGCGGGCGGCAAGGTTACCGTTGAGATCACCAAGCAGGACCAATATGTGCACGTCACGGTTCGCGATACCGGCATCGGTGTTCCCCAAGAGCAGTTGAGCCGGCTTTTCACAAAGTTCTTCCGGGCAGAGAACGCACTCCACATGCAAACGAGCGGATCAGGACTTGGTCTTTATATCGTAAAAAACATCATTCTCCGCCACGGAGGGAAGTTCGATGTGCAGTCAAAAGAAGGGGAAGGGTCGGTGTTTTCAGTTACCCTTCCCACGGATGAGAACCTTATCCCGAAAGAGGAAACGACCGGTGAAGAGTATTGATCGGGTAGGGTTGTCCACAAGGAGAGTAGCGATCGGGCGCGGGGTGTACTATACTATTTAAATCGTATGAATCCAAAGAAAATCCTCATTGTTGAAGACGACAGCGTGCTTCGCGACGTGTTGGTGGAGAAGCTTTCCAAGAGCGGATACTCTGTTGAGAGCGCTGAGGATGGCGAGGTTGCCATGACGAAGCTTCACGGGGGATTGAACCCAGACATCATTCTTCTCGATATTTTGATGCCCAAAAAGAACGGCATGGAAGTGATGGAGGAGATGAACGCCGATGAGAACTTAAAGAAGATACCGATCGTTATTATTTCGAACTCAGGCCAGCCGGTCGAGATCGAGCGTGCCAAAGCCCTCGGTGCAAAAGATTTCCTCATCAAGGCGATCTTTGATCCTGCTGAGGTGCTCGAAAAAGTGAAGGTGATCCTCGGTGAAACAGCGGTTACGGCTGCGCCAAAAGAAGCAGAAGTACCCGTAAGCGTGAGCGCAGCGATCATTCGTGAAGATGCCCAGAAAGGCTCAGCAACCCCCAAAGAAGGCGGGTACGGGGTGCTCGTGGTCGAGGATGACAAGTTCCTCCGCGAGCTCTTTATTCGTAAGCTCTTTTCCGACGGATTCAAGGTGGAGAACGCAATCGATGCTAATGGCGTGTTTGAGATCCTTGGCCGCTGGAAGCCGGACATCATTCTCCTCGACCTTATCCTCCCGGGCGTGGATGGATTTGAGATCCTCTCGCGCATTAAAAAGGACGACACCATCAAAGACATCCCGGTCATCGTACTCTCAAACCTCGGTCAACAGGAAGATATTGATCGCGCCATGGCGCTCGGCGCCAAGGACTTTATGGTGAAGGCAAACTTCACACTCGATGAGATTATCGCCCGCGTACGGGTGATCCTTGGGTAGGTAAAAACCCTTTTCATTGCGCCAAGCGCACTTTTTTGATAGGGTATCGAAAGCTCGATCAATGTCGAGTTTTCCTTTGCGGGGTATAGAGACCCACAAGGAAGGAAAATATCTGCGGGATTAGTTTAATGG
>MHUZ01000034.1:10527-105090 GCA_001823605.1 Candidatus Yonathbacteria bacterium RIFOXYD1_FULL_52_36 | reverse complement strand
GGGAGGAGTGGCGCAAGGCCTTTTGAGAGATTTTGTGAGGAACGAAACAAAATATCCAAAAGGTGTACAGCCTCTGTAAGAGGTTCGATATCCTTAAGATGGGAGAATCGAATTAATGTATAATTAGAAATATTTGCGGGATTAGTTTAATGGTAAAACATCAGTTTTCCAAACTGAGGTTGGGAGTTCGATTCTCCCATCCCGCACTACATATGAAAACACTCGCCCTTTCCGGGGCGGGTCGGGTGAGAAGTGAATACCTGGAGCTTCGCAAGACCTTATGTATAATTCAGGTATGGATATTCTTATTGTAGGCGAAGGAGGCAGGGAGCATGCACTTGTCTGGAAATTAAAACAGTCTCCTAAAATTAAAAAGATCTTTGTTGCTCCAGGAAATGCTGGAACTGCACAGCTAGCAACAAATTTACCCATTTCGAGTACTACAGAGATAATACAATGGCTCAAAGAAAACAGGGTTGGTTTGGTTTTAGTTGGTCCGGATAATTATTTAGCAGAAGGTATAGTTGATAAGCTCCATAAACTTAAAATTCCAGCATTCGGACCGACAAAGAAAGCCTCAAGGATTGAATGGTCAAAGGTATTTGCTAAAAACTTCATGAAAGAAGCAGGTATTCCTACAGCAAGGTATAAAACATTTAGAAATCTCGATCAAGCCAAGAAGTATATAAGACACCAAACCTTTCCTTTAGTGATAAAAGCTTCTGGGTTAGCTTTTGGTAAGGGGGTAATTATTGCAGGGGATATCAAAGAAGCTGAAGAAGCCTTAAAAGATATTCTTAATAAAAAAGTATTCGGTGATGCTGGAAATGAAGTTGTTATTGAAGAATATTTAGAAGGCCGAGAAATTTCAGTTCATGCTTTTTGTGATGGCAATGATTTTGCACTATTTCCATCTTCGAAAGACCACAAGAGGGCATTTGAGAAAGATGCAGGACCCAATACTGGTGGCATGGGAACTATTGCTCCTGTACCAGGAGTTACCAGAAAACAAATGCAAGAGATTTCCGAAAAAGTGATCCGACCCACACTTGATTCTTTACGTAAACAAGGCAGTCCTTTTAAGGGAATATTATTTCCCGGAATTATGCTCACAAAAGAGGGGCCTAAAGTGATTGAATTTAATGCTAGATTTGGAGATCCAGAAACCCAAGTTTATATGCTCCTGCTAAAATCAGATCTATTAGATATCCTATTGGCATGTATTAAAGGTGATCTCAAAAAACATACAATCAAATGGTCAAAGAATTCAGCGTCCTGCGTCGTCTGTGTCTCTGGAGGCTACCCCAGTAACTATGTTCGTGGGAAAGTTATTCGAGGTCTGAATACGCCTAAGAATAAAAATGAAGTAATTTTCCACGCCGGAACAAAACTTGTTGGTAATAAAGTTTTTACGAATGGAGGGCGTATTTTAGGGGTTGCCGGAGTCGGAAGGAATCTTTCAAAAGCTTTATTAAAATCATACACTGTTATTAAATCTATATCTTTCGATGGTATGAGATATAGAAAGGATATTGGTTCTAGCCTCGTTCGATAATCCGCACCATAAAAAACCGACACGTTTGCGTGTCGGTTTTTGCTACTCCTCCGGAATATCCTCCGCGTGAAGCGGGACCGTGAAGGATACGATCGTGCCGCGGTTCTCCTGTGATTCGAGATTAATGTGTCCGCCGTGTCGCTCAACAATATTTTTAGCAATGTAGAGGCCAAGTCCTGACCCGCTTGTTTCCATGACCAATGCTTTTTTTGAACGGAAGAACTTAGTAAAGATACGCATGCTCTCATCTGCAGGAATCCCCACACCTGTGTCGGCAATGGTTACGGTGGCGAATCGGTCGCCGTATTCAAGCGTGACTCCCACATGGCCTTGCGCAGGAGTGTAGGTGAGTGCATTAGTAAGAAGGTTTTGGATCACCATGCCAAGTTTTTTCTGGTCAAAGGTGACCGCCGGATTTTCTTCAGGAACTTTGACCTCAAGGGTAACTGGTTTCTCCGCTGCTTTTGAAGTGAACGGTGTCGTGGCAGCTCGGATAGCGTCGGCAAGATTTCCTGATGTGAATTCATATCCAAAGCGCCCTTCTTCTATTTGAGATGCGTCGAGAAGATCGTTGATGAGGGTGACCACTTGTTCGGTCGCCTTCGCGCCGCTCTGAAGAATACTGATTTGGTCGGGCGTGAGGCGTGATGAATCCGAAATGATCAAGTTGATTGCCCAGCGGATCGCCGAGAGCGGTGTGCGCAGTTGGTGCGCGGCGACCGTAATGAAATTGCTCTTACTCTTCTCCACAAGTTTCTCGCGGGTCACGTCGCGCACGAGCTTGATGAAGTTGTGCTCCAGCCCATGGCCTGCCTCAGCGGTAGGGAGGAGGACGGTGATCACCTGAAGATCGCGCCTTGTGGGGTAGTCAATAGAAACCTCGTCGATCGTTGCTTCATAGGGATTACCCTTCTTTTGCTTGGGGAATGCTTCAGTTGAGGTGAAAAAGGTCACTTCACCAAGAGAAGAAAGTTCCTGTTTGCTCATATCGGCAGGAAGAAGCTGTTTCCCGGTGATCGTTTCGCGTTTCACACCAAGCATGTCCTCTGCCGCTCTGTTAAGTCGTACGACCGTGTGGTCACCGCGGTATTCGATGAGACCAAGTGTGAGGCTCTCAATGATCGCATCGGTGTGGATCTTGGCGCGAAACATATCTTCAGTGCGTTCAGAAACACGCGACTCAAGCGTTTCATTCAGGGTGCGCAGGTTGTCCGCCATCAGCTGCAGGGCCTGTCGTTGGCGGGATTCAAGGTAGGCGGTGTAGAAGAGGAATCCTCCTAAGAAGAATGAGACAATAAAAATACTGATCTCGAGAAGATCCACATCGTTCGATTGAAATATGTGGATGGAAAGCAACACCCACAAAGTGATGATCGTGATCGGCGCGACGATGATCTTCCAGGAAATTATCATTACTGAATAGTATAGCACTTTGAATTACAAAACTAGGTTCGTTGCGAGGGTTCCGGAAATGCGCGAGGTCGCCCGAAAACGAGTTTTGTCGTAGCAGAGTTACCCAAAGCGAGTTTAAGGGATGAGATCGTGCATTTTCGGAAACCATAGCAGGATATAGTTTTGTAGTTCAAAGATATTTATTTGGGAGGCAGGGCTGTGTATAGCGTAGAAATGGGCATAACGTAAAACACGCCATCGGGGTATGCCGATGGCGTGTTTCTCGGTATCAAAAAGTGATACTACTTAACAGCGTCTTTGAGTGCCTTTGCTGCGCGGAACTTAGGAACGTTCGTTGCGGCAACCTGGACGGCCTCACCAGTCTTCGGATTGCGTGCAGTGCGTGCAGCGCGTGCCTTGACTGAAAAGATACCGAGTCCTGCGATTGAAACTTCCTCACCTTTCTTGAGCGACTTCACAATGGTCTCGATGATTGTGTCGACAACACCTTCTGCTGCTGTCTTGGTTCCACCGAGTGTCTCGTGAACAACTTCAACAAGTCCTACTTTATTCATATGGTTTTCGTTGTGCTAATAAATGAAACCGTGTATGGTTTGCGACCCCCACGACAAGTCGCGCCTCGACCTTTTCTAGGGCGTCGTGCCAACACGGCCATAGTGCCCATAAAAATAAGTATATAGCATAGGGGTTTTTGTGCAATACATACAGGGGAAAACCCTGAACCCTCGACAACCTGATTTTTCTGTTGCCAAGAGAGTCGCGTACTTACCGGGCGAACTCAAGAACACGGAGCTCGCGGATCACATTGACCTTGATCTCTCCAGGGTATTTGAGCTCATTTTCGATCCGGAGCGCGATAGTGCGCGCCAGCGTTCTCGCCTCAAGGTCAGAGATCTTGTCCGGGGTCACAAAGACACGGATTTCTCTTCCGGCTTGTATTGCAAAGGTTTTTTCGACACCGTCGAACGAGTTGGCGATCGCCTCAAGGTCTTGGAGACGCTTGATGTAGTTCTCTACGCTGTCGCGACGGGCGCCTGGACGGCCACCCGAGATGGCATCAGCGGTCTGCACGATAATCGACTCGATCGTCTCATACGGGTACTCTTCATGGTGGGATTGCATCGCCTTAATGACGCGCTCGTCCACGTTGAATTTCTGGAGAATGCGGCGTCCGATCTCCACATGGGTCCCCTGAACTTCATGATCGACAGCTTTGCCGATGTCGTGGAGGAGTGCCCCTGCGCGGGCAATGTTCACATCGGCACCGAGTTCCTGGGCGATCATCCCGGCGATGTGCGCCATTTCAATCGAGTGTTGAAGAACATTCTGGCCGTAGCTTGTGCGGAAGTAGAGGCGACCAAGGATCATAATGAGGCGCGCATCAAGATTGAAGACGCCACACTCGTATGCCGCCTGCTCACCCTTGTCTTTAATGATCTTACCAATGGTTTCTTTTGCTTTTTCGACCATCTCCTCAATCTTTACTGGTTGGATACGGCCATCGAGAATAAGGTTTTCAAGAGCGACGCGGGCAATCTGTCGGCGTACAGGGTCAAACGATGAGACCACGATTGCTCCCGGCGTATCATCCACAATGAGCTCAACCCCCGCTGCTCGCTCAAATGCCCTTATATTTCGGCCTTCTTTCCCGATGATCTTACCCTTCAAGTCCTCTGAGGGGATAGAAACCGCGGTTGCCATGGTTTCGGACGCGGTGGATGCAGCCAGACGCTGGATCGACGTGGCAAGGATATCTTTTGCTTTGCGCTCAAGCCGCTCCTGGCTTTCCTGCTCGAGTTTTTTGATGCGGATAAGGGTATCCTCTTGTGCTTCAACCTCAACACGGCGAAACAGCTCAGCTTTCGCCTCTTCGGTAGAGAGTTTCGCAACACGCTCTGTTTCAAGGCGAGCGCGTTCTCCTGCTTGTTCCGCTTTTGTTTTGATCAGTTCAACTTCCTGTTCGCGTTCTTTGAGGCGCTCAGAACCATCGTCAATATCAGTTTGACGGCGGTCCAGCAATTCCTCCTTTTTAATAAGGCGTTCCTCGGTTTGTTTGAGTCGTTTTTCCTTCTCCTTTTCCTCTCGACGGGCGTCTTCAATGGTGGAAAGTGCCTTTTTCTCGGCCTCCTCGGTTATTTTTTGTGCCTCTTCCTTGGCGGCGAGCATCATTTGCTTGACCTCAAGCTCAATGGACCCGCGTTTACCCAAGGTGACAAGCCAGCGCAAAAAATAGCCGAAGGCGATTCCCACCACTCCGGCAATGCTTGCCAGAAGTAATGCTATTTTTAATGACATACGGTCGGGTGAAGACCGATCTTAACGGTGCATTGTATGCGGAAACAGGCGAACGGGATGTTCGGGAGAGAAAACGATTTTTTCAGAAAACAAAAGGGTATTTTCGGGATTTCGCATAGAAATTCAGTCGCAGGTCGGTCAATCAGTACGCTAATGGGTAAATGTAAATGTCTACATTCACATAGTACCAGACGTTTTCGGGGGTGTCTATGGAGCTTGCGCCGCCGCAGTTTTCCCCACATTTTGTAGTTTTAACAAGGGAGGACTGTTAGAATAAGTGTATCTATTTCTAAACAGCGCGATTACTTATGCACATTGAGAAACGAAAGATCGTCGTCGGTGCGGCACTCATTGTTTTAGTGCTTGCTATGGTAGTTTTTTTTGTCGGCCGCTCTCCAGGAGGACTTTCTTCTGACCAGGAGGTTCTGCTTCAAAATGAAGTGAGTGCGCTTGTCGAGCAGGGGCAGATCGATTCCTGTGATCAGATCAAGGATACGATGTACCGTACGGTGTGCCGTAACAATATCGCGCTCAACAAAGCGCAGGAAACACTCGACGTATCCAACTGTGCACTCCTTGACGATGTGCTAGTGCCGCGCGTGGACTGTGAACGCTCAGTGGTAAATGCAAAAGCGTTACGAGACGAAAGTGTCTCTGTGTGTGATGAGATGGTTGTAGAAGAGGAAAAAACAGCATGCAAGGACAATTTTTACTTGTCACTTGCACTCAAAAAGAATGACCAAACACTATGTGATCAAGCGCCAGAAGAGAAACAGTCTTCGTGTCGTGACGAATTTTCATTTGCAACAGTGATGTCAGGGGGTTTGGCGACAACGCAGTGCGATTTGTTCGATGATCAGAAAATGGAAAAAGATTGCAACGTACTTCAAGGATCACTTGATAGCCAGGCTTCGTTGACACAAGAATTTTGCAGCGAGTTTGCAACAGAGGTTTTCCAGAAACATTGCATCGCGGCCTATTACCAGGGAATGGCAACACCAATCGCTCAATAATATGAATAGTACAAATCACTCCATGGCCTCACTCTACAAAAAAGTACTTTTTATAGCGGCTATTTGGGGGGTATCGTTTTCAGTTGCGTATGCGGTGCGAGGTGACCTGGTTTGGCAGCAAGCAATAACCCACAGTTCGGGGTACGCTTTGCCCAGTGTGTATGCAAATGATGCCACAGGGGTTTACTTAGCGGGTGAGTCTGGTGGAGCTTGTGCCGGAGGGTGGTCGCCAACCCTGCGTGGGGCTCGATGGTATGTGGAGAAGCGGAATCTTGATGGAAGCCGTGCGTGGCAAAGATCAGAGAACTACACCAACACCTCAGACTGTCCGCGGGAAATTGAGTTAGATGCCACGGGGGTCTATATTTCAGGAGTAAACAATTCAGGCGGCGGTCTCGCTGGAGGATCAACGTGGAGGATTGAGAAGCGCTCAAAGGTGAATGGCTTGGTTATATGGTCTCGTGTTGTGGGGAACATCCCCACATTTGATAACGGTATTGTCGTTGACGGCACATCGGTATACGGTGTAGGGCAGTATTTTTCCGGGAACGGATATGCACGAATTGTGCGTATCAATAAAACCAATGGTGCTCTGGTATGGGCTGAGAATACTGTGTTAGGACAAGGAGTATCTCCAAGTTCGATTGCGGTAAACGGCTCAGGCGTCTATGTGGCGGGGACGTATGGTGTAACGTGGGGAGTCAGCTCTGGTTTTGTGGAACGCCGTAATCTTACGAATGGAAATCTGGTGTGGAGGCGAACACCGAATGTCACGAAGATCTTTGGTATCGATGCTCAGAATCTCTACCTTCAACAAGCATCATTCATGGCGACAGGTTCGGCTACGACAGAAAAATGGGGATTAGGAGGATCACCGGTCTGGTCTACTTCCGGCAACTATACGGGAATCTCAGAACGAATAAAAGGTGGCGTAATAGAGAACCCTGGTACACGGACACATGGCCTTGCGATGGGGGGTACGATCGTCAACCCAACATTTTCTTTGACTGCAAGGAATACGAGTTCAGGAGGTCCGGCCTGGAGTGCGCCACTGCCGATGGTGTCGGGGACATCATATGGTTATGTACTCGGTAATCAGGGGATCTATGGTATCCGTCGTGTGGGTGCTTCGCCCGCTTTTCTTCAAAAAAGAAGTCTAACCAATGGGGCACTTGGTTGGGAAGTTGGCGGATTGCCACCCCAATCATTCCCTGTCGGTATTGAGGGCAACGATGAGTATATGTATGTATTGAGAACGATCTTTGCTTCGAACACTTCAGCGTCAGCTGTCCTTCAGAAGCGGGAACTCGATGGCGTCCCTGTCCTTCCGCCTTCCAACCAAGTCCCTACCGCCACCATTACCGTCCCCGCAGGGAACATTACCGTCGCTTCCGGTAGCACCGTGACGTTCACCGGCACGGGAAATGACCCCGACGGGACTATCGCTGCGTATGGATGGAATCGTGGTGGCTGTGGTGCAGGCGCAAATATTTCAAGCGCAAGTTCATTTACAAAAAGTGATCTCCCTGTCGGCACGAACACTATCTACTTCCACGTGCGCGACAATTCAATGGCGTGGTCGCCGTGCGACTCAGTAACTGTAACGGTAACCCCAGCACCTTCTCAGCCCGACCTTGTCGCATCTGCAGTAACTCCTGTTACTGCAGTACGGAACACGCCAGTTTCTCTTTCTGCCCAAATACGGAACATTGGCGGTACAGCTACCCCGAGCACGATTATTGGCAGTATGACCACGTATGGAGGGACGGGGGCAGGACCATTTGGCATTGCCTCCGATGGCACCAATATGTGGGTGACCAACGGAAGCGCGAATAGTGTTACGAAAGTTTCTCCTACGGGAACCATGACAACATATGGAGGAGTAGGGGGTGGCCCCCGGGGGATTGCCTTTGACGGCACGAACATGTGGGTCGCAAATACTAATAGCAATAGTGTGACCAGGATTACTCCTGGTGGAGTAAGAACTTCGTATGGAGGAACTGGAGGTGGCCCGTGGGATATTGCCTTTGACGGCACGAACATGTGGACGGCAAATATCGGGAGTAACTCTGTAACAAAGATTACCCCCGCGGGTGGTATGACCACGTATGCGCTTCCTGTTGGAGGTGCGCCTTGGGGCATTGCCTCCGACGGCACCAATATGTGGGTAGCAAACTATAATGCGAATCGTGTTACAAAAATTTCTCCCACAGGAACAATGACCACCTATAGCGGTACGGGGTCTGTTCCACGAGCGATCGCCTTTGACGGAACGAATATGTGGACGGCGAACGGAACCGCGCTCTCTGGGAGTAGCGTGACGAGGATCTCCCCCACAGGTGGCATGACCACATACCCGCTGGCTAGGGTCGTAACAGATATTGCCTTTGACGGCACGAATATGTGGGCTGCGAACTTTAGCAACAATAGCGTGACAAGGATCTCTCCATCAGGGGCGGCTACCGTATACTCTGGAACAGGGAATAGTCCTTGGGGCATCGCCTTTGACGGCACGAATATGTGGGTCACGAATAATGCTGCCACCAGTGTCACCAAAATAGGTGCTCATTCAGGGTTCCAGAACTTCTTCCAAGTGGCAAGTGGCGCAAACGGGGGTGGAGTAATCACCGGCCTCTTGCCGTCAACAATATCTACGCTTGCCGCCGGAGCAAATTCTCCCATTACGCGTTCGTATACGTTCCCTAATATACAAACATACTCTGCACGTGCCTGTGCAGATAAAGGATCCGCTTCAGATGCGGGCACTGTCGTTGAGGCGAGCGAAACCAATAACTGCGGCCCATGGCAGAACATTACCGTCTCCGGCTCCGCCCCCACTGCACCCACCCTCACTGCGACCACCTGTACCATTGCCGCAAATGCAAGTACCTGCCCCGGACGAGTGACGTGGGTCATTCAGAACGCAACCACCCCCAACGTCTACAACCAGACACGCAGTGCCTCTTGTGGAACCGGTGCTACGGGTACCAATGCGCCATGTACGCTTGGCTACGGCAACAACACTATTCGGGCACGTGACAATACTACGTTTATACGGGACATCACCGTCAATGCCGCATGTGTCTCAAGTGCCCCTTGGAACGGTACGATTTGCGCACCTGCCGCGCCTCAATGTAGCGACACGACAGACAACGATGGTGACGGTCTGAACAACTACCCAGCCGACCCGGGCTGCTCCAGTGCAACCGACACCACTGAATCACCAAACCCGGCCTGTTCAAACAACAGTGATGATGATGGGGACGGAGATGTCGATGTCGACGATCTTGGCTGCGAAAACACATCCGGCACGTATGATCCGCGCGACAGTGACGAGTTCAATGTACCCCCCACTCAGTGCAACGACGGTATCGACAACGATAGCGATAGCAAAATCGACTGGGATGGTAATGGAAACCCTGCCAACGCAGACCCAGGATGTACCAGTGCCGCCGATACCAGCGAATTTAACATCGGCACGATCAGACCGCGGTAGGGGATACTACCCAACCAACCAACAAAACAAACGGCTCAGCAATGCTGAGCCGTTTGTTTTGTTGTGGTGAAAGGGTTTCTTAACGAGGATTCTTTGGCTTGTAGATCTCGTCAATGATGCCGTATTTCTTTGCTTCTTCCGCTGACATATAGAAGTCGCGATCGGTATCCTTTTCGATCTGCGACAACGGATTACCGGTATTTTTCGAAAGGATCTTATTCAGGTTCTCTCTGATCTTCAAGATATGTTTTGCGGTGATGGCGATGTCGGACGCCTGGCCTTCAGTACCGCCGAGCGGCTGATGGATCATCACTTCGGCGTTGGGAAGGATGAAGCGCTTACCTTTGGCACCAGCAGAGAGGAGCACCGCACCCATCGATGCCGCCATGCCGACGCAGATCGTTGCCACGGCTGGTTTAACATGTTGCATGGTGTCGTAGAGCGCCATGCCCGCAGTCACTGATCCCCCGGGTGAGTTTATGTAGATCGAAATATCTTTCTTGGGATCCTCAGACTCAAGGAAAAGGAGCTGGGCGATGGCAATGTTTGCCGCGTCATCGTCGATCACGCCCGATAGGAAAATGATGCGCTCCTTGAGGAGTCGCGAATAAATATCATACGCGCGCTCGCCGTTCGGTGATTTTTCGATGACGGTGGGGATGAGGTAGGACATAGAATTAAATGGGGTTAGTGAGTATCGCTCAATTATACGAGGAGGGGGATGTGAATAGCAAGCTATGCCCCTGCGTTCTCAAGGAGCTTAAGTGTCTGCTCATTCACGAGCTTGGTGCCCACATGGACCATAACGCGCGTCTTCTCCGCATCGGGATATGCTTGCATCAGGCGCGCAGTCTCGCTCTCAAGGATAGCTTTGTCGGGGAGGATGTTTTCCTTCTCGGCGATTGCATTCAAGATGAACTGAATGCGAGCACGTTTTCCGGCGTCAGGAGCAACATCTTTGCGTAACTCCTCTTCGGTTTTCCCTGCGTGCTTCAGATAATCGCTAAAGGTGATACCCAGACGTTCGATGTCGGTGCGGAGCTCTCCAAGCAACACGTCAGTTTCTCCCGCAACCACAATGGGCGGGACCGCGATCGTTGTTGCAGAAAGGATCGCGTCAAGGATCTTACTGCGGCGGGTGCTTCGCGTGCGAAGATTCTTTTCTTCGATGATCCCGGCGCGCATTTTCTCGCGGAGTTCCGCAAGCGTCTTGACTCCGGCAACGTGCTCGGCGAATGCATCATCAAGCGTCGGGAGTAATTCGTCAGGGATCTCTTGTGTCGGCGAACCACCGTTCTTTGATTGGTCAAAACGCGCCACGCGTTTGCGAAGTTCTTCGAGCGCATCATCGATCTCCTTCTCCTCGGCCACTACCGGCTCCGCGGGTACTTTTGCGGCGAGCGCTTTGTAGTCGGGGAGTGAGAATTTCGGCATTACCCCAAAGCGGATCGTAAATCCAAGCGGATTTCCGCGGACGACTTTGGTGAGCGCCACCTCAGGGCGCCCCAAGGGCTCGAGACTCTTTTCCTGAATGATCTTGGGATATGCATCCGCGATCGCGCGCTCAGCCATTTCGTGAAGAATGGTATCGTCACCCATGCGCTCACGGATGATCTTTTCGGGGACATGACCTTTGCGAAATCCTGGGAGGGTTGCGGTCTGTGCGAAGTACGCCACAACTCCCGGTTCGTAGACGGCAAATGAATCCGTAGCAATCTCTCCCGTCACCTCAACCTCAGAGGTCTCCGGAATCTCTTTTATATTTATGGTGTATGACATTTTTTGTTTCATTAGCGACATAGAGCGAGCGAAATGGGAATGTACTCATTCCCATTTCCGAGCCGAGGAGCTACTATAGCTCCCCTCCCTCGGCCCCTGACGGGGGAGCTATATATGTGCGGGCAGTGTAACGTGTTTTTCTTTGTTCTGCAAACAAAAAACACCCCGAGGACATCGGGGTGTTTTTTGAGAAGAAGCTGCGTCCTGTTACTGGGCGAGCTGGAGTTCCATCGCCTGAATGTCCTCCACGAGAACATCAAGGTTTGTTGAATTGAGGTCTGCCTCAATATCAGCAACGTTCGTTGAGTCGCTCTGCTGGCGAAGCACCTCAGCTGTTGGATCTGCGCCGGTCGGCACTTCCATTGCCGGTCCCGCGACTCCCTGCATGTTCATATAGTAGTATACGCCGCCAATGATGAGGAGTACGACCACAATGATCACACCGACAATCGGGCCAATGCCGCCTGATTTCTCATCGAACACATTTGCTGCTACGTCCTGCTGCACGCCCTGATTTTGTGGCTGTTGCACAGGGGTCTGAGTTGCATTCTGTTCATCCATACGTGATAAGGGTTAGATAATAAATAGTTTACTGAGCCGTTGTTGTGGCTGTGGTCGTCGTAGCGGTTGAACCGTTGTCGTCATCGTCATTTTCGAGCTCGTCAGGCGTATTTGCCTTGATCGACTTCACTGCGTCCACCAAGAGCTTCTGAGCTGTTTTCATTACCCCGATAACTTCGTTTATGGCACCACGTGCACCGTCGAATGCTGCCTTGGGGTCCTCAGATACTATCGCAAGTTCTACTTCAGCAGAGAGCTCTGCTGAAAGGAGCCGTCCCTCTTCGATCTTGAGCCGAGCTTGGTCAACGAGCGAATGAGCCGTTGCGGTCTGGATATTTTTGTTTGCTGCTTCAAGTTTGATCAAGCGTTCCTCGATGCGATCGGCAAGTTTGTCGAAGCGGTCAAAGGCGGCGTTGAAACGTTCCTCCATGCGGTTTGCGTGCGCAAGGATGATCTCTTTGCGCTTCTCTTCAAGGTTGTTGCGCACTTCCTCACGCTTTTGCTTGATAGCCTCGGTGGTGCTTGCACGCTTTACCTGCAATTCCTCACGCTTTCCTTTCAAGGCCTCCGTCGTGCTTGCACGCTTGTCTTGAAAATCTTCACGCTTCTGCTCCATGACCGTGCGCTTTTCCGCGATCATTTGCGTGGTGCTGGCCTTTTTTGCCTGCAATTCACCGCGCTTTGCTTCTGCCTCTAGGCGTTTCTTCTCGGCAAGTTCGCGCGCTTCACGTGCGCGTGCTTCCATCTTCGCGCGTACATCTTCCGGGGTCGGTGCTGTTACCGTGGCCTCCGTCTTTACGGTAGCGTCAACGCTCACTGAGCCGTCAGTCGACATTTCCTCCGCGAATGCCGATGCTCCGAACGCAAGTGCGCCGACGAGCGCAAGTGCGATACCCAATTTTTTATCTGTCGATGTCATTGTGCGTATTCAAAACTAAAACGAATAATTACTAAACAGTGAAGTTATTACCTCAGACTCATTATAGCGGTTTTGCGCTACATAATGGAATGGTGCTGTTGATAACTGCCCCAAACGCAAAAACACCCGCTTGGGGCGGGTGTTTTTGCGTTGGTGAGCAACAGTTTCGTGGGCTATGCGTGCTACGCGCCGAATTTTTCGTGATAGAGCGTTTTTCCGCGCTCGACTGCTTCGTGTGCGGCGGCAACTCCCTCAAATCCTTCAATGGTAACCTCCTTGTGCTGGAGTTTTTTGTATGTGGAATAGAAGTGCTCGATCTCTTTGATCGTATGCGGGTTGATGTCTTTGATGTCCTTTACGTGTTCCCAGCGCGGATCGTCTTTGGGTACGGCGATGATTTTGTCATCACCTTCTCCTGAATCGATCATGCGCATGATGGCAACCGGCCGCGCTTTGACGAGAATTCCCGGAACGAGTGGGTGCGTGGTGAGGAGCACCACGTCCACGGCGTCGCCGTCATCCCACAGTGTCTTCGGGATGAAGCCATAGTCAAACGGAAAGTCTTGCGTGGTGTGCGCCACACGGTCAAGCGCGATCATGCCCGTTTCTTTGTCGATCTCGTATTTATTCTTTGACCCCTTGTTGATCTCGACGATGACGTTCACCGTTTCGGGGGCGTTCTTTCCTGCTTCAATATCGTGCCAAAGGTTCATGGTTTAGTTTGTGGTTAGTAGTACGTAGTATACACGCGGATGACCGCACATGCGCCGCTACGCCTTTTCCTCTTCGTCGCGTGCCTCCTCGGACTCTGCTTTGAGATCATCGATCGATCCCTCAACCTCCTCGGGGGTTTTGGACGAAGCGTCAGCATCCTCGTCGGTCGAGTTGTTTCGCTCCTGGATCTCTTCGGCGATGAGCTCGTCTTCGTGTGCAGACTCCTCAACTTCCTCGATCTCCTTGGCGCCGTTCATTACCGCAACTTCTTGGGCAAGTGTTTCATCAACAGGGACGGTTGTTGGCGCGTCGCCTTGGATGTCGATCCTCCAGCCAGTGAGCTTTGCCGCAAGGCGTACATTCTGGCCTCCTTTACCGATCGCAAGCGAGAGCTCGTCGCCGGATACCTTTACCGTGGCGCGCTTTTCGGCCTCGAAGATCTCGACAGACTGTGCGCGTGCCGGAGAAAGGGCGTCCTCAATGAATTGCACCGGGTCGGCTGACCATTCGATAATGTCGATCTTTTCACCGCCGAGCTCGCTCATGACGGTCGAAACGCGTACACCGCGCTGACCGACACACGAACCGACAGGATCCACGTGGCTATCGTTCGAGAAGACCGCGATCTTTGAGCGCGAACCTGCTTCGCGGGCGATCGCCTTGATCTCGACAACACCGGATGCAATCTCGGGCGCTTCGATCTCGAAGAGCTTGCGGAGAAAGATCGGGTGCGAGCGTGAGAGGCGGAGGTTGATACCACGGGGTGTTTCCTCGACTGAGAAAAGGTAGGCACGAACGCGCTCGCCTTGGCGGTAGCGCTCATTGCGGATCTGTTCCTCATACGGAAGGATTCCGGTTGCCTTGCCCAGGTCAACAAAGATATTGCCGCGCTCAATGCGCTGTACGGTTCCGGAGATGATCTCTCCTTCGCGCTTGCCGTACTCCTCCATGACGGAAACTTTCTCTGCCTCACGGATGCGCTGAATGATGACCTGCTTGGCGGTCTGTGCGGCGATGCGGCCGTAATCGTCCTTGGTTTCCAAAGCAAAAACGAGTTCTTCGCCGGGGATTACGTCTTTTTTGATGCGGCGGGCGTCTTCGATGAGAATATGTTGTTCAGGATTAAAGCGGGGGAGGACTTCTTCGCCGTCGGCGATTTCCGCGCGCTCGGTCACTTCGTCTTCCTCGCCTTCTTCCTCCATGCGCACCATGGATTCATCCACGGCGACTTTGACCTGAGCGAATTCGGTCATGCCTGAAGAAAGGTCAAAGTGCGCGCGCACGATCTGACCTTTTTTGCCGTAGTCTTTTTTGTACGCCGCGGCGAGCGCCTGCTCGATCGCGTCGACGATCTTGTCTTTCGGGATCCCGCGCTCTTCTTCGAGCTGGTGGAGTGCCGAGTTCAATACTTTGAGGTCCATCATGATAGTTTGTAGTAATTTTGTTTAAATATGGATGCCCTAGGGTTGCTCCGCAACACTAGGGCATCCATATAAGCTCCTCGGCTCAGAAATGTAAACGAGTACGCTTCCATTTCGTTCGCCCTACGTCGCTTATAAAAAAGGCCGTTTCCTTGGCGGAACGGACCGGGGCGCACCTGAACAACTCACTCATATAGTATAGCAAATCCACACCTATTGTCAATATGGCGCATGAAATGCCTCGATCTCAAACAAAATGTCCGGTACGCCAATTGGCGTACCGGACGAATGATCTTCTAAGGACAAAAGGGGGCGTAGAAGATAGTGAGAGTCGTCTCAACATTTTCACCATCTCTTGGGTCGCCGCTCGTGTTTCCACTTGCTGAGCTTTGGGCCATATTCAATATCTTGATGTTAGGATTCTCCGCCAACCAGCGGTTAATTTTTTCCTCCATCATGCTGGAAACAAGTTCGAATACAAAGATCTTGCAACGCATCGGAATATCTCCTTGTGGACGTTGAAACGTATTCAAATTATAATTTATGAAACGGATTTTGTCAATGTGAGCCACGGCATGGTTTTCCGCCCGGCTGGAAACCCCTGAAAACCAGAACAATTAAACGGCTCAGCTACGCTGAGCCGTTCCCTGAGCCGTTTTCCGCCGTTGATTTAAGGCTTATTTTGTGGGATTATGAAGAAACGGTTTGGATAGGAGGTCTAGTCAAAAACTGGAGATCATCCCATGATAAGCATCAACGAAATCCGAAATCGCGCAATCACCTTTGCGCACGAATGGGAGCAAGAATCCAACGAAGACGCAGAGGCAAAAAGCTTTTGGGACGGCTTCTTTGAGGTGTTTGGCGTTCCACGCCGACGCGTCGCTTCCTTTGAGCACTTTGTAAAAAAGCAGGGTGGGGCACAGGGATTCATTGATGTTCTATGGAAAGGCGTGATGCTTGCGGAACACAAAACTCGCGGCAAAAATTTGGACAAGGCGTACACACAAGCGAAGGATTATTTCCCCGGGTTGAAAGACGTGGAACTTCCGCGCTATGTAGTCGTTTCTGACTTTGAAAAAATACGATTGTACGATCTGGACAAGAACACTCAAGAAGAATTTTTACTTAAAGAGCTCCACAAAAACATAGATCTCTTTGGGTTTATATCTGGATACACTGTCCGCGCCTACGAAAAAGAAGAGGAGGTGAGCATTGAAGCCGTGAAGTTGATGGCTGATTTCCATAACGAACTTGCCAAGACGGGGTACAGTGGGCACGACCTCGAAGTTTTTCTCATCCGCATCCTCTTTTGTCTTTTTGCCGACGACACAGGTATTTTCCCTAAAAATCATTTTCGCTCATACGTAGAAAATCGAATCAATCACGACGGGTCCGATCTGGGGATTCATCTGATGCAAATTTTCCACATCCTCAATACGCCAAAGGAAAAGAGGCAGACAAATTTAGACGAGCAGTTGATGATGTTCGGATACATCAACGGCGGTATTTTCGCAGAGCAGATCGCGCCTGTTTCCTTGGACGCAACCGCGTATCTCAAGTTATTGAAATGTTGTAGTTTTGATTGGTCACAGATATCTGCATCAATCTTCGGATCCCTGTTCCAAGGGATGATGGATGAGAACACACGCAGGCAACTTGGTGCGCACTACACTTCCGAAAAGAATATTTTGAAGGTCATTCAACCGCTCTTTCTTGATGAATTGCATGTTGAATTCGATCAGGTGAAGTATGACGCCAAGAAGCTCGATGCGTTTCACAATAAGCTTGCAAACCTCACGTTTCTTGATCCTGCGTGCGGGTGTGGAAACTTTCTCGTTGTTGCGTACCGTGAACTGCGAAAACTGGAACTCGAAATTCTTTTGCGAAAGAAAAAAGACGACCAGATAGCAATATTGGGGGTTGAAGACATTTCGCGCATCAACGTCAATCAGTTCTACGGAATAGAGATCGAAGAATTTCCCGCACTGATCGCCCGCGTAGCGATGTATCTCGCCGATCATCAAATGAACCAGCTTTTGTCAGAGAAGTTTGGCAAGCCGTACGCACGCATCCCGCTTCGTGAGCCCGCGACGATCGTGAACGACAATGCGCTTACAAAAGATTGGGAAGAGGTTGTGCCAAAACACAAACTCTCGTATATTCTTGGCAATCCGCCGTTTGTTGGAGCACGGTTAATGGAAAAAGAACAAAAAGAAGCATTTCTTAATATCTTTGATAATGCAAAAGGCGCAGGTAATCTCGATTTTGTAACAGCGTGGTATGAAAAGGCGTCAAGGTATATGGTTGGCACCAATATCAAAACTGCGTTTGTGTCCACCAACTCGATCTGCCAAGGTGAGCAAGTGGGTATTCTGTGGAAGCGTCTCAAAGAAAAATACGGCATCATTATTCATTTTGCGCACCAGACTTTCAAGTGGAACAATGACGCGCCAGGGGTGGCGGCGGTGTACTGCGTGATTGTTGGCTTTGCGTGCGTGGATACTCCAAAGAAATATCTCTACGAATATGAGACGATAAAAAGCGAGCCGAAGGAAAAAGAGGTGGAGCATATTAATGCATATCTTGTTGCAGGCGAAGACGTGTTTGTGGAATCACGCTCGAAGCCGATCGTGGAAGATGTTCCAAATATCGGAATTGGGAACAAGCCGATCGATGGTGGGAATTACCTTTTTACACCCGAGGAAAAGAATGAATTTATAAAACATGAGCCAAAAAGTGAGAAATTGTTTCGTAAGTGGATCGGAGCAGATGAGTTCTTGAATGGGTATGAGCGTTGGTGTTTGTGGCTTGGAGATACTCCGCCCCATGAATTACGTGAAATGCCTGAAGTATTAAAGCGCATTGAAGCTGTGCGAAAACTTCGATTAGATAGCGTGAGTCCACCAACGCAAAAACTTGCGGAAACGCCGACACGATTCCATGTAGAAAATTTTCCAAATGGGCGATATCTGCTTATTCCCAGTGTCTCATCGGAAAGGAGGGCTTATATCCCCTTGGGTTTTATGGATGAGAGTGTTATTACGAGCAACCTCTGCCTTATCGGGTCTGGGGCGACCTTGTTTCACCTTGGTATCTTGCAGTCACTTATGCATATGACATGGGTGAGATACACCTGCGGACGGCTTGAAAGTCGGTATCGCTACTCAAAAGATATCGTTTACAATAATTTTCCATGGCCCGAGAGTGTGTCGGACGAGCACAGGAAAAAAGTAGAGGAGTGTGCGCAAAGAGTACTCGATGCGCGAGCTCGGTTTCCCGAGAGTTCTCTCGCTGATCTCTATGACCCCAACACAATGCCACCCGACCTGGTCAAAGCCCACACCGACCTCGACCGCGCTGTTGACGCCTGCTACGGCAAAAAGTTTTCGAATAAAGAGGAGAGAATCGAGTTCCTGTTTGAACTGTATTGCAAATACACTGCAAGCGAAAACAAGAAAACTTCCGTAAAAAGAAAGATGGTAGCAGTAACTTAGCTTTACCCCTTGTATGTTTTTGGATCAAAGCGAAGTAAAGTGGATTGAAGAAGACTTTCTTTCAAAGCATTTCGATCTGCTTAATCTCATCGACGAGAATATAAATCATCGTAAGTCAGAGTACTTGAGCATTTTTACAGAACATTATGGCAGTATCTCAAAAAGCAGGAGGTTGTTGCTGGAACGAGAAGCAGATCAGCATTGGGCTAATTTTGCAAATTTAAATCACTGGTATGGCGCGTACCTCCTTGTGCTCTACAGTGATTTTGAAAGATATCTTGCCAATCTGTGCGTAATGGAAGAGCAGGTACATAACATTAAGGTGCGAGATCTTGATGGGAATGGAACTTGGCGATCTTTTAAGTATTTGGAGAGTGTATGCAATGGGGTTATTCCGCAGGAATTGGAAAAGGTTACTGATTTAAATAAAATAAGGAATTTTTTTGCACATAATGATGGCTATGATTTTGTAGGGAAGGATGAAAAATCATTTGCTGCCTTTAAACGTTTAAGTAAAAATCGCAAAGGCGCGGTTCGCATATATAAGTATAAATGGAAAGGGCGCAGATCGTATAAAGTTCAATTAACTAAAAATTTTTGTGAGTGGGCGAGCGTGACCTTGAGGGATTTTTTGATCCTGCTGTATGAGATTAATGGAGCTCCGCTTTTAGGAAAGGAAGGCATGTGTATATGCTCGGTGTGCAATGAGCAATTTGAAACAAGCCTAACGGCATGCCCCAAGAAGCAGACACACGAAAAAATAGTAAAAAGGGGGCGTGGATGGAGATAGCCCACCAAAGAATCCCGCATTGAATTTTTATTTGAGTTGTATAAAAACATACAAATAGATAATTTTAATTTATTTTAAAATCATGAAAAATAATAACGATGCAAAAAAGATTGCAGAATTATTTTTAGCTCGCTACCTAACTTTTAAATTTGCGTCCGAATGTGTTTCGCTGATGGAAAAGACAAAAAATGATGTTTCGGATGCTGGAGGAGCCTACTTATTCCTTGCTTCTAATGCTCTTGAGTTGTATGCCAAATCGTTTATGTGTTTGCGTTGGGAGAAATACGATAACCTTGATATTGAGGAAATAAATAAAAGAGCGTCAGCTTTTGGTCACGAGTTAGATCATATATATCATTATCAAGGGGTCGGTGAAGATTTTATGTTAACCGCAGGGGTAAAGAAAGTGAAACTTTCTAAACAAAAGAGTAACGGGAAAACATTCAATCACCACTACTTTGATTTTTATTTAAGTAACGAGATTATCAGGGTTTACCCAGTCGAGTCTTTGAGGTACGGAGTACTTACGCCTAAAAAGAATGATTTTATGATTCTCGAGCAAACAAAATTACTAAATCTCTGTAAGGCAGTGCGCAATGCGGTCTTAGTTGAGGCAAAACAATACTTAAAATGGTAAAACCCACTTTCGTGGGTTTTACCATGAACGAGGTGTGCTTTTCTAGCTCCGTAGGTGAGTAGCCGTGACACAATCAATTCTCCTTCTCCGCGGGATCTCTATAGCCCGGCACGTTTGCTCAATTAACCTCTTGTGTCATGCAAGATCGATAACAGAAGTAGTTTTTCCGTTTGCCTGGTTCCATTTAAGGGATTTTTCTGCTCCCTCCTTGGATAGGTAGGATTCACTACTCATGCAAACTGTTTCCCCATTCTTGGAATTGAGAATCCAGTAGTATTGGCCTCGCACGTCCTTCTTCAGGTAATATTTTGCCATACGCTATTCGTTCCTTATTGTACTGGCTCGACTAATCCCAGTAACTAAATTATATCAAGCCCGTGGGCTGCAAAATCATGCCCTGACGTGATTTTTGGGGACAGCCTGTGGATTTACTGGGGAGTTTTGCGGTACAATAATCACATGAAAAAGAACGTATATTTGCCGGCGTGGCAGAAGCGGTTCGTGCCGCCGTTGTTCGTCGCTATTTGGCTTTTTGTTACGTACAAGCAATTCTTTGCCGGAGCACCTGAGATGGGCACGGCAGAGTATCTGTTCTTCACACTCGTGTTCGTGGGCTCCGGTTCTGTGGTCTGGCTCATGGCAAGCGGCAAGCTTCCGGCATACGTGATCGAGGATGGGGAGGGAAGCGCACCCAAGACAGTGGTGTATGCAAAAGAACCGAATGCCGAGAAAGAAGCGCGCAAGGCGCGGGTCTTAGCGCTCATCACCGAGCGCGGTCAAGTGCAAAATAACGATGTAGAAGCTCTGCTCGGCGTCTCTGACGCGAGCGCGGAGCGGTATCTCCACGAGCTTGAACAAGAAGGACATATCCGCCAGCACGGCACCACCGGCAAGGACGTGTTTTATACGATCCGGTAAAAAGCCAGTATTTGCAATGGATTAAACGGCTCAACAAACGGCTCAGCTACGCTGAGCCGTTTGTTTTTGAGCCACTGTTAATTTCGTTAATGTAAGAATGTTAAATTACCGTACAGCAGATATCTTGTTAAACACTTGATTTACTAGATAATTTATCTTAAAATGTTAATTAATGGAATCTAAAGATGTAAATAAAGGGGAATTCAAAGAAATCCCTCTAAAAATATACGAACCGGCGTGGGGGTCGGAGCTCGCCAGCACCATTGTCGAGCTTGAAAAGTTGCGCGTAAAAAAGCTTGGCGGACCAGTGCCGCCGTACATTTTCTTTCAGCTGAAAGATATTTTTCAGCTGATGGAGAGCCTCGGATCTGCGCGTATTGAAGGGAATCATACAACTCTTGCAGAATTCGTCGAAAAGATCATTGACCAGGTTCCGAAAGATACCAAAGAGGAATCCATTCGAGAGATTTTTAACATTGAGCGAGCAATTAAATTCATTGAAGAGACCATTACGGAGGGTGGAATAATCACGCGTGCCCACATTTCAGAATTGCACAAGATCATTGTGGATGGTCTTACTCCACCGCCATCCGGAGAAGGGTCTCGTTACCCAGGTGGTCTGCGACCGATCAATGTCGGAATTCAAGGTTCATCACATATCCCACCCGATATGGTGAAAGTGCCGGATTACTTTGAGGAGCTTATTGCTTTTGTGAACGCAGACACTAGTCCCCAGAACGACCTCTTGGTCACGGCACTCTCTCATCATCGTATGGCGTGGATTCACCCGTTTGATAACGGCAACGGACGTTTAATTCGTATGTTTACCTACGCACTGCTCATTAAGCAGGGCTTCAAGGTCCATAACGGAAGAATTCTCAACCCGACAGCGATCTTTTGCATGGATCGAAATGAATACTATGCAAACTTGGCACTTGCGGATACTGGTGAGCAAGAACAGGTGTTACGGTGGTGTGCGTACGTTCTTGAGGGACTGAGAGAGGAGATCGAAAAAATTGATCGCTTGCTTGATCTGAAGTATATAACCGAGACAATTCTGATACCGTCTTTGTCGTATGCGCTTGAACGAAAACTTATTACTGAACGTGAGTTCAGCATTTTAACCGCTTTGGTTAAAAGCAAATCAATGAGCGTCAAATCATCAGACCTCGATGTGATCATCGGAAAAGAATCACCCGTTCAGCGCTCGCGCATTCTCAAGCGACTTAAAGATAAGGAAATGCTTCGTCCTGTGCCCGGGAAGAGCAGGGTGTACACGATTGGTTTTATCAATAATTATTTACTACGGGGTATATTTTATGTCCTGGAGAAAAACGGTTTTGTTCCATCGTCCTTAAATAAGAAAAATTAAGACCAAATATTTTATGGAAAACGGAAAAGAAAAATGCAAGAAATGTGACAGCACGAACGTGGTCTTTGTTGAGCATGCTCCAGGAAGCCCTGAGCGATACGATGGGGCAAGTGAAATCTCGTGTCAGGCATGCGGTGCGCGGTTTGGACGCTGGTCGGGAAAAGAACTCGCTTCCGGAGAGCTAGAGAAACGGTACGGAAGAACAAAGTAATCTCCCTGGAGAAGCCAGGACCTCCCCAGAATGATCTTCTGGGATTTTTGCATGATCGGAAAATCATACTAATCCCCAGCGTTGCGCGAATTGTCGTGGTATACTTTGACCAAAGCACCCATGAACGTTCGCGACGAACAACTTGGTGAGTTTCTCCTCGATGCGGGACTTATTCCCTCGTCTGACCTTGATGCTGCCCTCAAGAAGGCGCACGACAAACGGCGCTACCTCGGTGAAATTTTGGTAAGCGATGGCAAAGTCACTGAAGACGATCTGCGCCGAACAGAAGCGTACATTCTCGGCATCCCCTTCGTCTCACTCAAAGGTCAGAAGATCGATTTTGAAGTGCTTTCGATGATCCCGGAGCCGATCGCCCGCAAACACAACATTGTGGCGTTCAAAAAGACCACCACGGCGCTCGAGGTGGCGATGCTCGACACCGACAACCTGACGGCCATCGAATTCGTCAAGAAAAAGGTGGGACTCAAGATTCTCCCCCGTCTCACCGATCAGGATTCGCTCAAAGGGGCGCTCGTCCAATACCAAAAAGACCTCAAGTCAGAATTCGGTGACATCATTCAGAAAGAAGCCGTATCGGTAAAATCGCTTTCGGATGAAGAAGGGGGCGAGAAGTCAGAAAAAGACCTGAAAGAGCTTGCTGAAGATCTGCCGATCGTGAAGATCGTGGATACGCTGCTCAACCACGCCATTCTGCAGGGAGCGTCAGATATTCATATCGAGCCGATGGAAGGACAAATGGTCATTCGGTATCGCATTGACGGCATTCTCCATGACGCGATGGTGCTCCCCAAAGATGTGGCTCCGGGCATTACGGCACGCTTGAAGGTGCTTTCGAACTTGAAGCTCGATGAAAAGCGTCTTCCTCAGGACGGACGCTTCAAGATCGAGACCGCCGATCAGAAAGTATCGTTCCGCGTCTCGACACTCCCGACATACTTTGGTGAAAAGACCGTCATGCGTCTTTTGAGGGACTCATCGTCAGGATTTACGCTCGAAGGCCTTGGTTTTCACGGCCTAGGACTTGAGCGCATCCATGATGCCATGAAGCAAAAGGTGGGACTCCTCCTCACCACAGGACCGACGGGATCAGGAAAGACCACGACGCTCTATACAATGCTCGATATTTTGAATACGCCCGAGGTGAACATCTCGACGATCGAGGATCCGATCGAATACCAAATGGCGCGCGTGAATCAGACGCAGGTGAAATCGGAGATCGGCCTCACCTTTGCGAACGGCCTCCGTACGCTCATGCGTCAAGACCCGGACATCATCATGGTGGGAGAGGTGCGTGACCAAGAAACGGCATCGCTCGCAATCAACGCGTCACTCACGGGACACCTGGTGCTCTCGACACTCCACACCAACTCTGCTGCGGGTGCGATCCCGCGCATGATCGACATGGGTGTTGAGCCGTTCCTTATTGTTTCGACGGTCAACGTGATCATTGCACAGCGCCTCGTGCGCCGTTTGTGTGACGCGGGCAAAGAACGCTATTTGCTTAACGATGATGAGATCGCACGTCTCAGCAAGATCATTGACCTTGATCGCGTGCTCGGCGTGCTCAAAGAAGAGAAGATCATCAAGGATGATCAGGATTGGGGTGACATTCCGTTCTATCGTGCGAAAAAATCAGATGAGTGTGAAGATGGCTACAAGGGACGCATCGGGATCCACGAGATTTTGAAAATGTCGCCCACGATCAAAGAGCTGGTGATCAAGGGATCCACGGCCGCCGAGATCGAAACGCAGGCAAAGAAAGAAGAGATGATCACGATGATCGAAGACGGTATCTATAAAGCCGCGAAGGGGCTCACGAGCATCGAAGAGATCTTCCGCGTGGTGTCCGAATAATCCCATGTCTACATTCCATTACAAAGTACGAGAAAGTTCCGGCGCAATCACTGAGGGGGATTCTGACGCGGCGGACAAGTTCGCGCTCGCCAAAGAGCTCAAAGCACAAGGCAAAGAGGTGATCGCGATCGATGAGGTCGAGAAGAAGGGTATGAATATTGACGTGAGCAAGTACCTCACGCGTATCAAGATGCAGGACCGTATCGTGTTCGCCAAAAATCTTTCGGCGATGATCGATGCAGGGCTTTCACTTTCGCGCGGACTCTCGGTCCTTGAGAAGCAAACCCAGAACATAAAGTTCAAGGGCATCCTCCACGACCTAAACGAAGAGATCAGCAAAGGTAACAGTCTCTCCGACGCGATGGGCAAGCACGAAAAGGTGTTCTCGACGCTCTTTGTTTCCATGGTGCGCGCAGGAGAAGAGTCAGGCAACCTTTCACAGGCGCTTACGGTGATCGGCAACCAGCTTGAAAAAAGCTACAACCTACGCAAGAAGATCAAGGGCGCGATGATCTATCCTTCGGTGGTCATCTCGGCAATGCTCATCATTGCGGTCCTCATGTTCATTTATGTGGTGCCCACGCTCATTGGGACATTCAAGGAGATCGGTGGTGATCTTCCTGCTTCGACCAAGGCAATCATTTTTATAAGCGATAGTCTCCAGAATTATGGGCTTTGGGTGTTGCTGGGATTCGTGGTGTTGGTAACAGGTTTTATCATGGCGCTCCGTACGCCGAGAGGCAGGCGCAGTTTTGAGTGGTTCGTGCTCCACATGCCGGTGGTCTCGGGGATCGCCAAAGAAGCAAACTCGGCGCTCACCGCGCGCACGCTTTCCTCGCTCCTTTCTTCCGGCGTGGATATTATCGAGTCCATCAACATTACGCGTGATGTGCTCCAGAATTCATACTACAAAGAGGTGCTCGAAAAGGCATCGCAGGGCGTGCAAAAAGGAACCGCGCTCTCAGTGGCGTTCGCAGAGGCAGACAATATCTACCCGATCCTGGTGGGCGAGATGGTCGAAGTGGGTGAGGAGACCGGCAAGCTCTCAGAAATGCTCATGCGCGTTGCGTCATTCTACGAAGCAGAGGTTGAAGCGGCGACGAAAGACATGGCAACCATTATTGAGCCGATCCTCATGCTCGTGATCGGAGGTGGCGTTGGATTCTTTGCGATCTCGATGATCTCGCCGATGTATTCGGTCATGAATAATATCTAGGAGCATATGTTCACTAAAAAAGGTTTTACGTTGCTTGAGCTCCTGATCGTCGTTGCGGTCCTTGCGGTGTTGTCAGCGATCGTGCTCTCTTCGTTTTCCGCATTTCGCAACAGCAAGGTGCTCGATACGGCAGTAGAAGACGTGCTTACTGCACTCTCGCAGGCGCGCGGAGATACGCTTTCCTCAAAAGATGGCCTCCAATATGGCGTACACCTCCAAGCAGACAAAGCGGTGATCTATCAGGGCGCGACGTATTCAAGTTCTGATTCGAATAATCAAGACGTTGTGCTTGATGGCGCGCTCGAGATCACCTCGATCACGCTTACGGGAGGCGGACAGAATGTACTATTTGATCGGTTGACCGGCAAAACATCACAGAACGGCACGTTCGTGATCCGCGTCACGAACGATACCGCAAAGACGCGTACGATCACCGTGAATGGAACGGGGGTGGCGAGTTCTTCGTAAGAGTGTTGGGGAGGTGTATACTAAAAGCATATTTATGCATCGTGGATTCGGACTCATTGAGATCATTGTGGGAAGTGCGATCCTTGCGACGTCGCTCGTAGGGATTTCCGCGTACTACCAGTCGTCACTTCAGGTGAGTCGAACAACAGCGCAGATCGTACAGGCAAGTTTTTTGCTCGAAGAGGGGATCGAGGTGGCTCGATTTTTCCGCGATACCGGCTGGGCGAACGTGGGCGCACCTGCTGACGGCACGGTGTACTACCTCGCTTTTAACGGGACTGCGTTTGCCACAAGTACGACCGACACAGGGTTTGTTGATGGGGTGTTCGAACGCTCGATCACGCTCAATGATGTATCGCGTGATCTGAGTGATGATATTGTTGCCGTGGGCGGTACTGTTGATCCAAACACGCGCAAGGTAACCGTAACGGTAAGCTTCTGGGACCGTACAGCGACCACGACGCGAACTGTTTCGACCTATCTCACGAATGTTTTTTAATATGAAACGCACAACCGGGACACTGCAAGGATTCACCATGGTTGAACTGGTCGTGTACATAGCACTCCTCACCGTCATTACGGTGCTCGCGATACAGTCAACGCTCTCGATGACGCGCGCATTTGCCGATCTGCGCGTCTCGCGTGATCTCAACAGTTCCGCAACAGCACTTTTGGAGCGCATGTCACGCGATATGCGTAGTGCAAACAGCGTGGATACGGCACAGAGCACGCTTGGGTCGCATCCGGGACGCCTCACGCTCAACACGACCGACTCGGGTGGTTCGGCTACCACGGTCGAGTTTTATGTCGAGAATAGCTTGGTAAAGATCCGCGAAAACGGTGTAGCGCAAGGATCCATCATGAGTTCGAATACAACAATCGATTCTTTTATTGTGCGGCAGCTCACCAATGCCAGCACCGAAGCGGTGAAGGTTGAGGCAACGATCACGGCCACGCGTGGGGACTTAAGCAAGACAAGGAATTTTTACACGACGATCGTGCTTCGCGGTTCCTACTAGTAGTATGACCCTATCAAAACAACAACAGAAAAGAATGGTGTACACACGTGGTGCGGCGCTCACGATCACTGTCCTGTTTTTCTTGATCGTATCGATCGCGATCGTTTTGGGCTCAATGTCGCCGGTGGTACGTGATCTCAAAAATGCGCAGACGTTGATGAAGTCAAAGAGTTCTTACTACACTTCTGATGCGGGGATCGAAGATGCATACTATCGCACCAAGGAAGCGATGCTCCTTTCGAGCCCGGAAGTACTCGCGCTCAATGGCGGAACAGTTTCGGTCGCCGTGACGGCCGTGAGTGGTACGCAAAAAGAGATCTTGGCATCGGGCGCAGTGGGCAGTAATGATCGCAACGTAAAACTTGTCGTCAGTGCCGGCGTCGGTTCTGACTTTGCCTATGGGGCGCAGGTGGGTGATGGAGGGATTGTCATGGGGGGAAATTCAAGTATTGAGGGGACTGGCGGCGCGGTAGGAAACGTATACTCGAACGGGCCGATCACGGGCGCGAATGGTGCCGAAGTGACTGGCGATGCGGTGGTGGCAACAAGCGTTGAGGAGGATGTGCAAGCGCAGTCGACGGTGTGTAACCTTGATCAAAACATTGCGCGCACAAGCCCCGAGATCGACTTTGCACAAAGTTTTTCTCCCGCCGATTCCAAGCCGCTGTACAAAGTAAGTTTGTATATAAAAAAGACTGGCAGTCCGGGGAACCAGACGATCCGTGTCGTCGCAGATAATGGAAGTGGTGTACCCAACACAACGACACTCGCAAGCGCTACGCTTCAGACAAGTTTGATAACCACCACCTACGGCTGGGTTGATGTTACGTTCTCTTCGCCCGCAAGTCTTGTTGGTGGAAATACCTATTGGATCATTCTCGATGACGATGGTGCTAATACCACAAATTATTTTATCTGGTGCAAGGACAGCAATAACGGATTCGGTAATGGTGTGGGCAAGTACCGCGCGAGCTGGAGTAGTGGCAGCGCATGGTCTGCGGCAATCACGGGGGATTTCGCTTTCAAGACATACCTAGGAGGAGGTCCGGGGATCATCAACAATGTTGATATTGGTGCCGCAGCGCGTGCGAACACCGTTACCAATAGCACGATCACTGGCTCACTCTACTGTCAGAGCGGATCAAGCAATAATAAAGCGTGCAACACATCACAGGCAGATCCCTCGCCGCTCAATATGCCGCTCTCAGACGGCAACATTGAACAATGGAAAACTGATGCTACAGCAGGCGTAACGTACAGTGGTAACTGTGGTGATACGGGCGGCGTTGCGGGATGTTCCGGTGGTGGGACGATCTCGATCGGCCCTGCGCGTATCACGGGGAATCTTTCGGTCACGAACGGAGAGACCATGAATCTCACGGGGGTGGTGTATGTGCAGGGGAACATTACCGTAGAGAACGGATCAACTATTCGCTGCGATGTGACGTTTGGCGCTGATAGTTGCGTACTCCTCGCCGATGGATACATTGATGGCAACAACAACGCGACATTTGCCGGATCAGGGCAGACGGGGAGCTATCTTCTCGCGGTGTCCACCAAAGAGGGGTGTAACGGAACGACTGCCTCAGGGTGCGCATCCGGATATTCAGGCATCAACCTCGGCAACAACCTTACCGGTGCCGTTTTCTATACGACCGACTCAATGATCAATGTTGCGAACAACGCGGACATGAAAGCGGTGGTGGGGTATAAACTCAATATTTCAAACAATGCGGTCATTACCTACGAGCAAGGCGTTGCGGATACGACCTTTTCTTCGGGGCCGGGCGGGGGGTGGAATGTTTCCTCATGGAAAGAAGTCGAATAATATAGGGGCGGGCATTTTTGGCGATCTGCTTTGTCGCCGTCTCCGTTCCTCCCTCACCATACCGCTTCAGTATGCCTCGGTTCGGTACTCGACGGCTTCGCGCATATCACGCAAAAATGCCCACCCGTATGCCTCTGTGGTAAGATAGAACCATGAAAAAACTGATCGTCGGTAACTGGAAGATGAACCCGCAGACGACGCGGGACGCGGTAAAACTTTTTAAAGATGTGGTACGTGAAGCGCGTACTATTACAAAAGCCTCTGTTGCGGTGTGTGCGCCGGATATGTATCTGAACCCGCTCGCGGCGCTCAAAGAAAAAAAAGTTTCGCTGGGCGCTCAAGATCTTTTTTGGGAAAAGGAGGGCGCATTTACCGGGGAGGCGTCGGGCGCGATGATTGCAAACAGCGGAGCAAAAATGGTGATCGTCGGACACTCCGAACGCCGCGCGCGGGGTGAGTCCGACGAAGACATCGCCCGCAAGGTAAAGGCCGCACTTGCCGCAAAGCTTATCCCGATCCTTTGTGTCGGAGAACGTGAACGCGCCGGCGAGGGCGAGCATATTTCGTTCGTAACCGCACAACTTACCGCAGCGCTCAAAGGACTCCCGCGTGTTGATGCTTCGCACGTGGTGGTGGCGTATGAGCCGATCTGGGCGATCGGCAAGCAGGCGAAACGTTCCGCCACCAAAGAAGAAGGCCTCGAAATGGCGATCGTGATCCGTCGCACATTGGCGCACCTGTTCACCCGTCCTGTTGCAGAATCGATACCGATCCTCTACGGCGGTTCTGTTGACGAGAAGAACGCGAAAGATTTTTTGTTTGATGCAGGAATGGACGGACTCCTCGTTGGCCGCGCAAGCCTTTCGGCGAAGACGTTCGGTGGGATCGTGCGCACAGCCAATACCGGCATATAAGTTTTTACACTATGAATTTCCCCTCACCACGAGACCTTAAGGATCTGAAAGGCAAGCGCGTGATCGTGCGCGCTGATTGGAATGTGCCCATGGAAGGCAATGCGCTTGTTGAAGATTACCGCATCCGCCGTTCACTTCCGACCATCGAATATTTGCGCAAGAAAAAAGCGAAGGTGATCGTGTTGAGCCATATCGGCAAAGGGAAAGAATCAAGTCTGCGCCCCGTGGTTGCGTACCTAAAGCGAGAGTTTGATATTGGGTTCGTTCCTGATTTTCGTACCCAAGAAGCACGTGATGTGGTGGCGCACATGAAAGAAGGGAGCGTGGTGGTGTTCGAGAACTTGCGGATAGATGCACGCGAAGAAAAGAACGATCCCGCGCTCGCAGAGCTTCTTGCTTCATTCGGTGACTACTACATAAACGATGCATTCTCTGCGTCGCACCGCGAACACGCGTCGATCGTGGGGCTTCCCAAGCTTCTGCCTTCCGCGTTCGGCTTTTTGTTTCTTGATGAATTAAAACATCTCTCAATGGCACTCAAGCCAGCCCACCCGTTCGTGTTTGTGACCGGTGGCGCCAAGGTTTCGACCAAGATGCCCCTCATGAAAAAGTTTACGCGACTTGCGGACACGGTGTTCGTTGGCGGCGCACTGGCGAACAATTTTTTCAAAGAGGAAGGAATGCAGATCGGGAAGTCATTCGTGGAGAAAGGAACATTCGGCCTCCGTCCGCTTTTCAAGAAAAAGAACGTGGTGCTTCCGGTGGATGTGGTAGTGCTTGATAAAACACAGAATCGTGCGGTACGGCGCGCTGACCATATAGAGAAAGGCGATAGGATCCTCGACGCAGGTCCGGCAACGCTCCGCGCACTAGAAGAGGTGATCCGCAAGGCAAAACTTGTGGTTTGGAATGGCCCCTTGGGAAATTACGAAGAAGGATTTGAAGAGGGTACGGATACGCTGTTGAAAATTCTTGCCAAGGCGCGCGGGAAGACCATTTTGGGTGGTGGCGATACGATCGCGCTCATTGAAAAACTAAAACTCGAAGGATCGTTCACGTTTGTTTCAACAGGCGGCGGGGCAATGCTTGATTATTTGGCCGACGGAAAACTTCCCGGCATCGATGCGATCATAAAAAAACGCACACGCAAATAAAGATAGGTATGGGAACGCAATTCAAAACAGTTGGCGCTGGGTCTCTTGTTGCACTTGCCATCACCCTGTTGCTTATTGGGCTTTATTTAAAAGAAGAGACAAAAGAGAATGGTCGACTTGAACAGGGAATCGAAGGGGTTGAGCAGAGCAAAGAGATCAAAATGATCCTTGATTCCCGCGCCGCAGAAGAGAATGCAGTAATGGACCAGTTACCGTAGTGATTACTTGAGACGTGCGTGTATTTTTTTTGCAATAGTTTCGGACTCACCTTCTGCATAATCCCGTGCGCCTTGCCAGTGAGTGAAGCCGTCGCCTGCGAAGCGCGGAACGATGTGGATGTGCGCATGAAAGATGATCTGCCCTGCAACGGGGTCGTTGTTCATTTCAATGTTGATGCCGTCAGCACTGACTGCCTCTTTGACTGCGATTGAAAGTTTTTTGACGATGATGGCGAGATGCGCAAGTATTTCATCAGGCGTTTCATAGAGGTTTGTGTGATGTGTTTTTGGGATTACGAGTGTGTGCCCGATGTTCACGGGGTGAATATCAAGAAATACGAGTACGTGCTCGTCATCGTACACTTTTGTGGAGGGGATCTCTCCCGCGATTATCTTGCAAAATAAGCAATCGTTATGCATGGGAAAAGTATACCATGTGGTATGTGCTACAATGCGCTCCATGACTGACGATCTCGCGGGATATCCGCCACTTCTCGCGACGCTTCTTCGCAAGCGGGGAATCACTAATACAGCAGAAGCCGAAGTGTTTTTGAACCCTTCCTATGAGCGCGACATTGGCGATCCGTTCGGGATCCTTAATATGGAGCGTGCGGTGGAGCGTATTTTTTCCGCAATGGAGCGCAATGAAAGCATTGTTGTCTATGGGGACTACGATTGCGATGGCATCCCTGGCTCGGTCGTGCTCCACGATATGCTAAAAAAATTCGAATATCCGCACTTCAAGAACTATATTCCGCATCGTCACGAGGAAGGGTATGGCCTCAACTTGAACGCAGTTGAGAAATTTGCCGACGAGGGCGTGAAGCTCATCATCACGGTTGATTGCGGTATTGCGGACGTGGTGTCAGTAACCCGTGCGCAGGAGCTCGGGGTCGATGTCATTGTGACGGACCACCACTTACCACAAGAAGTGCTTCCGCCCGCGTATACGATCCTTAATTCAAAACAAGAAGGTGACACATATCCCGACAACATGCTCTGCGGCGCGGGTGTTGCATGGAAACTTTCGCAGGCACTCATTGCCCGTGCACCAGCGGAACTTCGTGCAAAAATTCCGGAAGGGTTTGAGAAATGGCTTTTGGACATGGCGGGACTTTCCACTATTGCAGACATGGTGCCGCTCAAAAAAGAGAATCGTGCACTTGCATACTTTGGACTGAAGGTGCTTCGTAAGAGCAAGCGCCCCGGGCTCAAAATACTTTTACAGAAAGCAGGTGTTTCTCAGGCATATCTTGCTGAAGACGATGTGGGATTCATGATCGCACCGCGTATCAATGCTGCATCGCGCATGAGCACTCCGTTCGAGGCGTTTGAGCTGCTCTCAACCACTGATCCTGCGCGCGCTGAGCATCTGGCGAATCATCTAAACAGCCTTAATGATACGCGTAAGGGAATCGTGGCCACTATGATCAAGGAGGCGCGACACAATCTTGAAATGCGCGAACTCCGCAAGGTGATCGTGGTAGGAAATCCCCTGTGGCGTCCAGGCGTCTTGGGGCTCGCCGCGAACAAGCTCATGGAAGATTATGGGCGTCCGGCATTCGTGTGGGGACGAGCAGAGAGCGAGCACATCAAGGGCTCATGTCGTTCTGACGGATCGATCAATGTGGTGAAGCTCATGACCTCGGTGCGCGAAGGATTTTTCTTGAATGTTGGAGGGCACGAATACTCGGGCGGATTCTCGGTATCACACGAGAACGTACATTTTTTGGAAGATGCGATCCTGGAAGCGTATGAACGGCTCGAAAAAAAGACGGCAGATGATCGTGCGATCATTGCGGATGCAGAACTGACGATTGATGATGTGGCATGGAAGACGTGGGATGTCGTTGAAAAACTCGCACCATTCGGTGTAGAGAATCCTAAACCAATATTTGTACTCAAAGGCATTGAGGTGTTTGAGGTGCGCATGTTCGGGAAAGAAAAAAATCACCTCGAGCTCTCATTTCGTAACGGTCGTGGACAAAAAGTTTCTGCGATCGGATTTTTTGCGACCGATGAATCGTTCAAAGTAAAACCGGTGGCGGGTGCACGGATAGATCTCTACGCAACACTTGAGAAGTCGATGTTCCGCGGCCGACCGGAATTGCGGCTGCGCATCATGGACGTAATGTAAGGAGGCCAGTTCACTGTATTGACATGCTTTTTGAACGATAGTACAACGAGGGCAGAGATGGAAATGATTATGGTGAGGAGGGTTCCGAATGCTCAAGAAAAGGCAAGTAAACCCAGAATTTAATCGTGCAATGAACACGCTAGGCTCGTGTTGCCCAGGAAGTATCCTTAAAATATTGTTTTGCGATGATCCGACTCATTCGTGGTTTGTAAAAGTGGAGTGGGTTGCTGATCTTGGTGACCAGTTCGAACTGGGTGTATTTACGCACAAAGATGGCACCATTCTTCATGGAAGAACTATTCTTATTGCACCACGGCTCGGGTGGTTCATATACTCGATCCCCGTTCCAGATCGTTGGGGGATTTTAGAACACATTCACCGGCGCTCCGTTCTTTCAATACAGCACCTCTATTGCCCCGCTTCATAGCGGGGTTTTGATTGCGTCCTATCAGTATCTCTGTATAATGCCCAGAGACTTTATAGGGGAGGTTGTGGCATGAACGAGATCGCAACAGCAAATGGTCGGGCTAAGGCGGAACAGATGCTCCGAGGCCTTGGGCGGGCATGGATCCGGTGCACGCTAACACAACCGGGTGATCCGGTAGATCCGGTACGATTCGAAGCCACCCTGCACGGCATTTTGGAAACAAAAAAATTGCCGACAGGGTTCGAGTCATGCGTCGGACTCACCTTCGACAGAACGGTGGAATCACGATTTGGATTGTGGAAGGATAAAACGATCTTCTTTGACCCTTCGTGGCGGATATGGATAGGGCATGCGACGTCCCTGGAACATGCGGAACTGTTTCAGGTCGAAGTTCCTGGGTTGATATATAACTATCGCGATTACTTCGATCCCAGTTCGTGGTACCCGGGGGCAACCTGGCACGATGATCCCATCCCTAACAGCATGTACGATCGCTATGATCGAAGCGGGGTGATGGACGCACTTGGTATCGCAATTTCAGGGACCAACATCCGTGCGATCCTCTTCAAGAAGATCTGCAACGGCGAATGGTCAGGGTCCGGATACGATAGATTAAGTATCCACAACGTGAAAGGCGTGGCGCTCGTAAACCTCAGCAGGTCTCTTTTAGAGAAACAGGGTGATCTATTCACTACCTCTGAACGCGTGGTCATTGAACGATACTTAATTCAGGACACCGTATCGAATTTACAATGAAATCTTATGGTTTCCCCCGCGGCTTGCCGCGGGTTTTCTTTTGCGCGTGGTATATTGATTGCTATATGAGCGATACCTCTATTGTTATTTTCACCGACGGCAGTTCGCGCGGGAATCCCGGGCCTGGCGGGTGGGGGTCTATTGTGGTGGATGGTGAAACGGTCACCGAGCTTGGCGGCGGGGATAAACACACGACGAACAACAAGATGGAGCTCTTGGCAGCCATTGAAGCGCTCGCGCATGTGAAGGGAAAGAGTAAGCCCGTCATTATGTACGTGGATTCAAGCTATGTGGTGAATGGCATCACGAAATGGGTGAAAGGATGGAAGCGCAACAATTGGATCACGAGCACAAAGACGCCGGTGGAAAATCGAGATCTCTGGGAACGCCTCGATGAAGTTGCCACACCGCTCTCGATCACGTGGAACCGCATTTCGGGGCACGCGGGTCTTCCGGGGAATGAACGTGCCGATGAGATTGCGACCGCATTTGCTGATGACGATATTCCGAACCTATATCATGGGTCACTTGAAAAGTATTCACCGGATATTTTGAATGTTTCGTACGATGAGGAAAAACAGAAAGCACGTTCGGCTACGCGCGAACGTTCCCGTGCCAAAGCATTTTCATACGTAAGTTTTGTTGATGGACATTTTATGCGTCACACCAGTTGGGCGGAATGCGAGAAGCGAGTGAAAGGAGTGAAAGGGGCGAGATTCAAAAAAGCATTTTCTGCTGATGACGAGCGTGCGATCGCCCAAGCGTGGGGTGCACGGAACGCGTAGGTATGCGCGATCGGATCCTCGCACTACTTTGCGCAGGGTTCATTGGTGGCGTGCTTGTGCAGACGCTTTTAGGCGGAATGGTTCTCTTGAAAGTGCTTGCCGTAGCGGCAGCGCTTGCGCTTGTGTTTGCGGTACCGCGACGATCGATATCACTCATTCTTGTTTCAGGGGCTCTTGTTGCCGGAATGGCGGGTGCGGTTCGATACGAGTATGAAGAGCGAACGCTTCGTGATGTGTCCCTTGAGTCGTTCATCGGCACGCGCGTGGCGGTGCAGGGTTTTGTTGCTGATGAGCCCGATGAACGTGATGCAAAAACATTTTTGGTAATTCGTGCTGAACGCGTCGCAGATACCGAAACAGATATTCGGGTGCGCATTTCAGTGTCGACGTACCCCGCATTTTCCTACGGCGATCGTATTCGTGCGGAAGGAATTTTGAAAATCCCCGAATCATTTAAAGGTGATGATGGGCGTGTGTTCAACTACGAGCGATTCCTTGCAAAGGACAGCATTGGATACGAAATTGCATTTCCCCGCGTGACCCAAGAAGACGGCGAAGGAGGGAGTGCTCTCAAGCGCTCACTGTATGACCTTAAAGGTGCATTCATAGGATCGCTGGGGCGTAGTATTGAAGAGCCGGAATCCTCGTTGGTCGCAGGAATGCTCTTGGGTGCGAAGCAATCGCTCGGAGAGCGCCTGCTTGAGCTCCTGCGTAATGCGGGGATCGTGCACATCATCGTCCTTTCGGGTTACAACATCACCATTGTTGCTGAAGCGCTCATGCGCATGACGGCGTTTTTGCCGCGCGCAGTTTCGTTTGCCGCCGGTAGTGTGAGCATTGTACTCTTCGCCCTGCTTGCCGGTGCAGGGTCCACGGTCGTACGCGCGAGTATCATGGCGCTTTTGGTGGTTCTGGCGCGTGCGCTCGGACGACCAAATGATCTTTTGCGAGGGCTCGTGATCGCCGGCGTGGCGATGGTTTTACATCGGCCGCATATTCTTCTTTACGATCTTTCATTTCAGTTATCATTTATGGCGACGCTCGGACTCATTGTGTTTGCGCCGCATGTTGAACGAATACTTGGACGGGTTCCTCAAACGTTTGGACTACGCACGATCATCGCGGGGACGATCGCCGCAGAAGTGTTTGTGCTCCCGCTCCTCCTATTCTCAATCGGCAATGCGAGCGTGGTTGGCCTCGCCACGAACATCCTCGTGTTGCCCGTAGTACCGATCATTATGGGCGTGGGGTTTGTTGCAGGGGTCCTCGGATTCATTACTCCTGCTCTGGCGTTTCCATTTGGTATGTTCGCACAAGCACTCTCCGCGTATGTGTTCCGTATGGCGGAATGGTTTGGTTCGTTTCCGTTCGCACTCGCAACGACCCCGGTACTTCCTGTTTGGTTTCTGGCTCTCAGCTACGGAGCACTCGGCGTGTTGGTGTGGCGACTCTCTCCCTCGTCGAGTGCGGTGAGTTCTCGCTCCACATCACTGCTCTTTAAATAACGGAAGAAGAGTGCGACGACCACGATCGCGATCGCAAGAAGCACGAATGCGTATGCGCCAAAGACATCACGCGATTTTCCGAAGTAGTATCCCACAGCAGTGAAGGGAAGTACCCAAATACTCGTAGCAACGACCATGATCGCAGCAAAAAGCCCGCGGTGCATTTTGCCGATACCGGCAGGGATCGGCACGAACACTTTGATCGCAGGAAGCAGTTTCCCCACAAAGACAAACCACGCCCCGCGTTTTTTGAATGCGATCTCAGTGCGACGAGTGATCTCGGGAGGGAAGAGTTTGAAGCGCGTGATGTACTCGATGCCCTTGCGTCGCGCGATCTCGTAGAGGATCATATTGCCGATCATGTTGCCGATGCTGCCTGCAATGACCGCGGGCACAAGCGCGAGGTCTCCGCGCGCAATGAAGTACCCCACCAAAATGTAGAGGACCTGACTTGAGGGGAAGCTTACCGCGCCATTCAAGATCATCATGAGGAATATGCCGCCGTAGCTTGCGGCGATGATGATCATTTCAATAGTTGCTTCGCTCATACGTCGCATTGTACCATTCATGAATGAAGAATGCGTACCGGATCACCGCTTTCGTTATTGGGGGAAGTATTTTTTGTGCGCTTGTTGGATGGCAGTATCTAGCGTATCGCGCTGATGCGCGTCTCCTCACCATTGCGTTTCTCGACGTGGGACAAGGGGACGCGATCTATGTGCGTGCGCCGGGCGGTGGCGATATGTTGATCGACGGCGGACCCGACCGTGGGATGCTCCGTTCGCTTGCAGAGGTGATGCCGTTCTTTGACCGCACCGTGAATGTGATCCTTGTTTCAAATCCGGACAAGGATCATATTGCCGGATTCATTCCGCTTCTTGAGCGGTATGGGATCGGCGCGGTGGTAGAGCCGGGAACCATCGGCGCATCCGGCGTGTATGAGGCTCTGAAACAAAAAGGAGACACCCATGCTACGCGTATCGTGGCACGGCGCGGGACCGTGATCGACCTTGGGGGCGGCGCGCACTTTGAAGTGCTGTTCCCCGATCGAGATGTTTCAGGCGTTACGACCAACACCGGCTCGATCGTGGGGCGATTGATCTACGGCGATACGTCCGTGATGTTTCCAGGTGATGCACCGGACGAGATAGAACAATACGTGCTCGTGCTCGACGGAGAGAAGGTCAACAGCGATATTTTAAAAGCAGGACATCATGGCTCGCGCACGTCGAGTGTTCCGGAATTTGTTGCGGCAGTCAGTCCACAGACGGCAGTCATCTCTTCCGGCAGCAACAATTCCTATGGCCATCCCCACAAGGAAACTCTCGATACATTTCAAGAAGCAGACATCGAAGTTTTAAACACCGCCGATCAAGGCACGATCATTTTTAAAAGCGACGGAAAAACTATCTGGCGGGTGCGATAAGTTATGCACAGCCTTGAGTTGAATTTAGTAGCGGGAGGAATATACTCATCGACAGAAGTACCGTGCTTAGGTGTAGTATTCCACTGTATGGAGGTGTCTATGAATAAGCTGGCTGATGATCCCACGATCAGCGGCGAAGAGTATCTGCAGATGCAGGTGGAGAAGGTTCTAAGCCCCTTTAATGTATATGTCACCGGAAAGAAGCTCGGCCGTGAGCCGACCCCCGACGAGCTTGCTTGGAACTATTTAGAAAACAATGGGGCAATACAACACGCAGAAGAAAATGAGGCGAAGGTGAAGGTTTAAACCCTTACGCACTGTCAAACATATATCAAAGCGGGGTATTGCCCCGCTTTTTATTGAAAATCAAACGGCTCACCTTGGGTGAGCCGTTTGATTTGATTGATTTTCTTAGATATTACGCTGCTACGACAGATTTCTTGGGAGCCTTCACTTTCACCTCGAGGTGCTTGCCTGCCTTCATGCAGCGGGTACACATTTTCATGCGAGTGCCGTCAGAGAGGGGAGCCCACTGAAGGTTGGGGTGAACGCGACGCTTGCCGGTCGGGTTGAACTTGGTTGCGCGAACGCGGTTTGAGTATCCGCCAACGACGCGGGAACCTTTATCACAGATGGGACATGTTTTCGCCATAGTCCGCGTATGGTATCATAAGCGGTATATTATGCAAGCAGATATCATCTTTTATGTGCTCGTGCTCATTATGTCTGTGGTGATCCACGAGGTTTCCCACGGATATATGGCGAATATTCTGGGCGATCCGACCGCGCGCCTTGCCGGACGGCTTACGCTCAACCCTTTGCCCCACATTGACCCGTTGGGGTCGGTCATTTTGCCGGCAACATTGGTGCTCATGCACTCAAACATATTGTTTGGCTGGGCAAAGCCGGTGCCGTACAACCCTTACAATCTAAGGAATCAACGGTGGGGGACGGCTCTCGTAGGCGCGGCCGGGGTGCTCGCCAACCTGCTTCTGGCCTTTGTTTTTGGGATGATCATACGGTTCGGTGCGGGGCTTCCACCGGCATTCATTGAGATCTCCGCGATCATTGTATTTGTGAACGCGCTTCTCGCGGTGTTCAACCTTCTTCCGGTGCCTCCACTCGACGGGGCAAAAGTGCTCTTTGCGGTCCTTCCCGTGCAGTTTAGGCACATTGAGGAAACCATGGAACAGTACTGGTACGTCCTTATTATTCCGGTCATTTTATTTGCGGGGGTGATCGTTATCCCTGCTACGCGCTTCATCTTTGCATTGTTCGCCGGAACAGCACTTCCCCTATAGGCGCGCACGAGTAATTGCCGCCTCTCGATGCTTGCATTTTTCTCTCCCTCATAGTAGAGTGTCCTCACTGCCTTTTCGGCGGCATTTTCTTTTGAATACACCACATGGCAACACTTAATCAGCTTGTTCGCAAGAATCGCAAGAGCCCGATCAAAAAATCGCGTTCTGTTGCTTTGCGCCGCGGATTCAATACTCTTCAGAATCGTCCCGTACACTACTCAGCACCGTTCAAGCGCGGAGTATGCACCAAGGTTACTACCACCACGCCGAAAAAGCCGAACTCGGCACTCCGTAAGATTGCCCGCGTTCGTTTGACGAACGGTATGGAAGTTACCGCCTACATTCCAGGAATGGGACACAACCTCCAGGAACACTCAGTAGTGGTCATTCGCGGAGGTCGCGTCAAAGACTTGGGCGGTGTGCGCTACCACATCGTGCGTGGTGTACTCGATACCGCTGGTGTCGAGAAGCGCCGCAAGGGCCGCTCACTCTATGGTAATAAGCGCCCTAAGGCAGTTAAGAAGTAATTCATATGCGTCGACCCGTAAAAAACCGAAACATCGTAAAACCTGATCTCATTCATGATTCCATGAAGGTGGAGAAATTCATCAACCATGTGATGAAAGAGGGTAAAAAGAACACCGCACGCAAGATCGTGTACGGTTCATTTGATGTGATCAAAGAGAAGCTCAAGACGGAAGATCCGCTTGAGGTTTTTGAGCTCGCGCTCAAGAATGCAGGCCCGATCGTTGAGATCCGCTCACGCCGCGTTGGTGGGGCAAACTATCTCGTTCCTCGCGAGGTGCGCACCGAGCGCCGTTTGGCACTTGCGATGCGCTGGATCCTTGAGGCGGCACGTTCAAAAAAAGGAACGCCTATGCACATGAAGCTCGCTGATGAGCTCATTGCCGCAAGCAAGAACGAAGGCGAGGCGATCAAGAAGCGTGACAACACGCACAAGATGGCAGAGGCGAACAAAGCCTTTGCGCACTTCGCCTGGTAGTTGGCGCTCGTTTCTGTCTTTACGAAAGACACAGATAAAATTCTACTGAATTTTTCTTACACTCGCGCCGCCGCGCTCCGTGAGTCTTTCGTAAAAACAGAAGCTCGTTGTTGGGAGAGTACCCAAAATAACGCGCCTTGATCTGAGATGGTGTCCCACCGAAAAACTTTAATTTAAAATATTTTACAAAGTAATTTATGGAACGAGACTACCCATTGGAAATGTTGCGCAATTTTGGGATCATTGCCCACATTGACGCAGGAAAGACAACCACTTCAGAGCGTATCCTCTTCTACACGGGGATGACGCACAAGATCGGCGAGGTTCACGAAGGTGAGACGGTCACCGACTGGATGGAACAAGAGCGCGAGCGCGGTATCACCATTACCGCCGCTGCTGTGAGCTGTTTTTGGACAAAGACCGACGATCCTGCAAAGACGAAGTATCGTTTCAATATTATCGACACGCCGGGACACATTGACTTTACCGTGGAGGTGAAGCGTTCGCTCCGCGTCCTCGACGGTGCCGTGGTGGTATTTGACGGTGTTGCCGGTGTTGAGCCTCAGTCAGAGACCAACTGGCGCTATGCCGACGAGGCTCAGGTGCCACGCATTTGTTTCATCAACAAGCTTGATCGTACGGGTGCATCATTCGAGCGTTCGTTCCAGAGCATTCTTGACCGCTTGAATAAGAATGCGGTTCGCATGCAGCTGCCGATCGGCGCTGAAGGCGACTTCGAAGGGGTTGTGGATCTTCTCAAAATGAAGTCATACCGCCACGACGGTAAAATGGGCGAGCAGATCATTGAGGGAGAGGTTCCAGAGAACATGCTCGCTGATGCAGAGAAGTATCGCGCAGAACTCATCGAAAAGATCGTTGAGAACGACGAGACGCTCATGAATGAGTACCTCGCCGGAGGCGTGATCCCCATGGATAAACTAAAGGCTACGCTCCGCAAGGCAGTCATTGCGAATGCGATATTTCCTGTATTCACCGGAACAGCGCTCAAGAACAAAGGTGTTCAGCTCGTGCTTGATGCCGTGGTAGATTACCTTCCTTCTCCGATGGATATTCAGGCAATGAAAGGTACTGATCCGCGCACTGATGAGCCGATCGAGCGCCATGCATCAGACACAGAACCGTTCTCTGCACTCGCCTTCAAGCTCCAGTCAGATCCGTTCGTCGGACAACTCACCTTCTTCCGTGTGTACTCAGGGACACTTGAAGCTGGTTCATATATTTACAACTCAACAACCGGGGAAAAGGAACGCCTTTCCCGCATTGTGCGCCTTCAGGCAGACCAGCGCGAGGAAGTGAAGAAAGTTTTTGCTGGCGATATCGCCGCAGCGGTAGGTCTCAAGAACGCAAAGACAAAAGCAGACCAGGAAAAAATGGGTATGGCACTTAAGCGCCTTTCAGACGAAGACCCGACGTTCCGCATTACCACCAACGCAGAAACAGCCGAGACGGTTATTTGGGGAATGGGTGAATTGCACCTCGAAATTCTCGTTGATCGCATGAAGCGCGAGTTTAGCGTTGAGACGAATGTTGGTCGTCCTCAAGTGGCCTACAAAGAAACCATCACCAAAGAAGCTGAGGTGGAAAACAAGTACATCAAGCAGTCCGGTGGTCGCGGTCAGTACGGTCACGTGAAGATCCGCATGAAGCCTCTTGTACCCCTCGCTGAGGGAGAGACAGTCGCAAAGAACGTTAAGCGTGAGCAGGGTTTTGAATTCATCAACAGCATCAAAGGAGGCGTCATTCCGCAGGAATACATCTCACCGATCGAAAAAGGTCTCAAGGAAGGAATGGAGCGCGGTATTCTTGCCGGCTACAACCTCGTTGATATTTCAGTAGAGCTCTACGACGGTTCATTCCACGAAGTGGACTCTTCAGAAATTGCGTTCAAGATCGCCGCAGCACAGGCACTGCAGGAGGCAGCACGCAAAGCGTCTCCGGTCATTCTCGAGCCAGTCATGAAGGTTGAGGTGGTTACTCCGGACCAGTTCATGGGTGATGTTACCGGCAACCTCTCATCGAAGCGCGGACAGATCGAAGGTATGGAAGAGCGCGGCATGTACAAAGTGGTGAAGGCGAAGGTTCCTCTTTCGGAAATGTTCGGCTACATTACGTCGCTCCGCTCAATGACCGAAGGTCGCGCAAGTTTCACGATGGAATTCGATCACTACGAGATCGTTCCTACGAACGTAGCGCAGACGATCATCGAAGCACGCAAATAATCATCTTGTTCCTTAGAACGAAAAAACCACATCTGAAAAGGTGTGGTTTTTTCGTTACCGCATGGTACGCTGGGTGAGGATCATTACGAAAGGAGGTTTCTCGATGGGTGTGTCACGAAACTCTACTACCCCTAAGAATGGCCACGACGTGCGCTCAGAGCTTCAGAGTGCCCTCAGCGCATGCAATCATACGATAGCGCAACTTCGGAAGCTCAAAAGAGAGATTCTCGGGGAAATCCCTCCGGAGAATATTCCTCAGAAAGTGCTGAAGTAATAATTACAGAAGCCGTAGTTCAAAACCCGCGCACTTGCGCGGGTTCTCTGTTACAATTAAACAATGAACACAATTTCACCACGCACGTGCGCGCATCTTGATGCACAGGGGTATACAGCGTTTTCAACTGAAGAGAAAATTAGACTCAATCTACCACTCCGGTTCACACCGACAGTGTGCAGTGTTGGTGTCGTCGTCGGTATGGTTTTGGGGAGCTGGGAGGTCTTTGCGGTACTCAGCATTTTTGGAATTTTGGGGACTATTTTCCCAAAAGGACAGCCAGTGGATGTCCTCTATAACACCTTATTTTACAAGCTGTTTCGAACGCCGAAGCTCCCGCCTGCACCGCCTCAGAAGCGCTTTGCGTGCGCCCTTGGCGCAGCGTTCCTCATTGGTGCCACGTATTCGTTTTTTGTGGGCGCTACTACCTGGGGATATGGCTTTGGGGTCGGCTATATTGTCGCGGCGGGGCTTATGGCGACCACTCACTGGTGCGTTGGATCGTGGCTCTACAATAAGATTTTTGGGGCAAAGCTTGCGCAATAGGATTTTTTGTTGTACACTGCGCGACAGTTTTTTGTTGTACATTCCATGAACTTGTAAGGGAGGACGTATGAGATGCCAAAGAATGCAATGGTGGTATTGAATCAGCAAGGTCGTTGTGAGGGTGCGTTATACCTCATGGTCCGTGCCGCGATGGCTGAGAAAACATTGTTTTCTCGCGAGGATGAAATTTTCATTTTACGGAAAAACAACACCACTCGAGAGGATTACTATGAGCGGGTGATGGATCTTGTCAGAGGGGAATATGTTCCCTGGGTTGATTTTTTTACTAATTTCGACCAGCAGGATAGCCATATTCGCACATACCTTTCCGACTGTGATTCTAAGGAGCGTGATGTTGCAAAAACCTTGTGTGGTGATGCGGGATATGAGTTTTTCCATGCCCTATCGCCGTTCGCGGGGTTCGATCTCTGTGTGTATGAAGTTCCATGCACTCGCGCTCCGTCAGAACGGCTGAATCCAAACCACCTTCTGGCACGGCTTGCCGCAAAAGAAGGGGTCAATGAACCTGGCGAACGGGCATTGATCCTTATTCCGCGCAATCAGACCAAGGCTATCGACCTTACGCCCTGATCTTTTGTTCAGCCAAGAACCGAACCCCGCCCTGTGCGGGGTTTCTTTTTGCCCGCCGAGGGTTTCTCAGGGGTTGACCGGCCCATAATCGCTTGACTTAATCCCGCGTTCTGATACTATAGCCCCCATATCGGATGTGCATTCCGCTTTTTGTTTTTGTCTTAAACGGAGAGCTGTCCGGTGCTTTTCTTTTTAGTAACTAATTCATTGCGCTCGCGGAAAGCGACGAGGGATGAGGGAGTGTTCTCGCGCACTCATCTTTCGACGTTTTCTCACAGCCTATTATTCTTATGGCAGAAGAATTTAAGCGTTCCAAGCCGCACGTAAACGTTGGTACTATCGGCCACGTTGACCACGGCAAGACGACTCTTACCGCCGCGATCCTCCATGTGTTGAGCTTGGCAGGAAAGACGGTCAAGATGAAGTCAGTTAGTCAGATTGACTCCGCACCTGAAGAAAAGGCACGCGGAATCACTATTGCGCTCTCGCACAACGAGTACGAAAGCGATACGCGCCACTACGCGCACATCGACGCTCCGGGCCACGCCGACTACATCAAGAACATGATCACCGGCGCAGCACAGATGGACGGTGCGATCATCGTGGTTGCTGCAACTGACGGTGCAATGCCCCAGACACGCGAGCACATCCTTCTTGCACGTCAGGTTGGCGTCCCTCGCATCATCGTGTTCCTCAACAAGTGTGATATGGTTGATGATCCGGACATGATCGACCTCGTGGAAGAAGAAATCCGCGAGCTCCTTACTAAGAACGAATTTGACGGCAAGAATGCCCCGGTTATCCGCGGTTCAGCCCTCAAAGCTCTCGAGGCAAAGTCTGCTGACGACGAGTGGGCAAAGAAGGTCCTTGACCTCGTGCAGGCTCTCGATGACTTCATTCCGGTCCCTGAGCGCGATACGACCAAACCGTTCATTATGCCGGTTGAAGACGTATTCTCGATCGAAGGACGTGGTACGGTGGTTACCGGCAAGATCGAGCGCGGTATCGTAAAGGTTGGTGAAGAAATCGAGATCCTTGGTTTCAAGGATGCGATGAAGTCAACCGTTACGGGTATCGAAATGTTCAACAAGACGCTTACGGAAGGTATGGCAGGCGACAATGCCGGCATCCTCATCCGTGGTATCAAAAAGGAGGACATCACCCGTGGTCAGGTTATCGCAAAGCCGGGTACTGTAAAGCCGCACACCGACTTCGAAGCTGAGGTATACATCCTCAACAAAGACGAAGGTGGCCGCCACAGCCCATTTATGAACGGCTACAAGCCTCAGTTCTACATCCGCACCGCTGACGTTACGGGCGAGGTTACCCTCCCCGACGGCGTGCAGATGGTTATGCCAGGCGACACGATCACCTTTAAGGTGAAGCTCATCGCCCCGGTCGCCCTTGAAGAGAAGCAGCGTTTCGCGATCCGTGAGGGTGGCAAGACAATCGGCGCCGGCGTGGTCTCAAAGATCGTCGCATAACGTTCCCCCTTATCTACCCTACAATGACTGTTGCAGAGAAAAAAACAAAAACAAAACCGGCAAAAGAAAAGGATGTTGCCCACAAGCTTCGCATTCGTGTGCGTGCGTATGACAGCAAGATCTTGGACGCTTCAGTGCGCCAGATCATGGATACGGCACTTCGCTACGATGCAAAGATCCTCGGCCCCATCCCGCTCCCTACGGAGATCAAGAAATACACCGTCAACCGTGCAGCATTCGTATACAAGAACGCGCGAGAACAGTTCGAAATACGAATTCACAAGCGATTGATTGATATCTTGAACCCGATGCCTAAGGTCATTGAATCGCTTACCAATCTCTCACTTCCTTCAGGCGTAAGCATTGACGTGAAGATGATGTAGCTTTGGGCGGCTTTAGGTCTCCTGACGACCTCCATTTTTGGAAGGCGTTAGGGGACTTGTAAGCTACCGAAAGGACGCTTCAGAAAACAGATATGAAATTCATTCTCGGAACAAAAGAAGAAATGGTTCAGTTTTTCGACCAGACCGGCAAAGCATATGCCGCGACGCTCATTACTGCTACCCCCAACAAAGTGTCGGATATTCGCACGACTGAACGCGACGGGTATACTGCCGTACAGGTTGGCATGGGAACAAAAGCAGACAAGAACCTCGGAAAAGCACAGAAGGGTGCATGGAAAGATCTCGGCTCGTTCCGTTTCGTTCGCGAGTTTCGCGTTGATGCGGGAGAAGCAGGAAAGTATGAGCGCGGTGCAGTGATCGATGCAGGCGTTTTTGCGCCGGGAGATAAAGTCGCTGTTTCAGGAATCACGAAAGGTAAAGGATTCCAGGGAGTGGTCAAGCGCCATGGATTCCATGGAGGTCCGCGTTCGCACGGCCAGAAGCACTCAGAGCGTGAGCCGGGTTCGATCGGTGCAACAGGACCACAGCGCGTTTTCAAGGGACGCAGAATGGCAGGGCGTATGGGAGCTGATCGGGTAACGGTCAAGGAACTTACTGTTCTTGCGGTTGATGCGGAAGGCGGCAAGATGCTTATCTCAGGTGCTCTTCCGGGACGACGCGGAACCCTACTCGAAGTACGCGGCTAATTTGAATACGTGTCTCGTGAGAACACTCAAGCAACACCATGTCTAAAAAAGAAACAAAACAGAATAAGGGAGCAAAAACAAGCGCACCAAAGACGCCCAAGGCTCCTTTGAGTATGGAGGCAACGGTATACAGCCAGAAAGGCAAAGAATCAGGGAAAATGAACCTCCCGGAGGAAGTATTCGGCCTTAATTGGAATGCCGACCTCGTGCACCAAGTGGTCGAGGCGATCCGCTCAAACATGCGTACACCGGTGGCTCACACCAAAGATCGCAGTGATGTTGCTGGTGGCGGTAAAAAGCCATGGCGCCAGAAGGGTACCGGCCGTGCTCGTCACGGATCAATCCGCTCACCGCTCTGGCGTGGCGGTGGTGTCGCTCATGGTCCGCGCAACGAGAAGGCATACACGAAGAAGGTCAACAAAAAGATGCGCGCAAAAGCGCTCTACACAGTGCTCTCCGAGAAATTTCGCTCGGGACATGTGCTCTTCGTGGACGCTCTCGATTTTTCAGCACCAAAGACCAAAGACGCGAAGGGCGTTGTGGGAGCACTCTCGACCGTGAAAGGATTTGAGAAGCTTTCAACCAAGAAGACCAACACCGCACTCATTGCACTCCCTGGCCGTAACATTTCTGCAGAGAAAAGTTTCCGCAATTTCTCCAACATGGAGGTATTGCAGGCAAAGGACTTGAATCCGTACATCGTGATGAATCACAAGTACCTCGTTATTGCCGGTCCTGAAGAGAGCGTAAAGACGATCGCTTCACGTATGACAAAGAACGCATAACATACCTACCATGGCATTCACCGATATTCTTAAAACAAAAAAGTCCGGCTCCGCAAAAAAGGCGGTAGCTTCTAAGACAGGAGGGAATACTAAGGGAGGATCTCCCGCAGTTTCTTCGCGCTCATCACACTCAGTGATCAAGCGCCCGCGCATCACCGAAAAGGCAGCGCTCCTTGCTGAGAAAAATACTTACGCATTTGAGGTTGATGCTCGTTCCAACAAGATCGAGATCAAGCGTGCCATCAAAGAGATCTACGGATTCGATCCCGTATCGGTCAACGTGGTCCATACGCCCGCAAAGAATGTGGTCGTGCGTGGAAAAAGAGGAAAGAAAGCCGCCATTCACAAGGCATATGTAATGCTCAAAAAAGGCGATGTAATTGAATTTGCATAAGCGTATGAAAAGCTATCGACCAACAACACCGTCGCGCCGCCACATGACTACGGTCTCGTACCGCGGAGTTTTGACGGCATCAGAGCCGAAAAAGTCCCTCACTAAGGGCCGCAAGCGTTTTATGGGACGCAACGCCGATGGTCGCATTACGGTGCGCCACAAAGGAGGTGGACACAAGCGCCTCTATCGCGAGATCGATTTTCTTTACGCAAAGCGTGATATCCCCGCAAAGGTTGAGACTATTGAGTACGACCCGAACCGCTCAAGCTTTATTGCGCTGGTGTGTTACGCAGACGGCGAGCGCCGCTACGTGATCGCGCCGAAGGCCCTCAGTGTCGGCACGTCATTTTTGGTTTCAGAAAAAGCACCCCTCACTCCGGGAAACCGCACACTCCTTCGCAATGTTCCGGTCGGGACATTCGTGTACAATCTTGAAATTCACCCGAACGGCGGTGCGCGTCTCGTTCGCTCGGCAGGAAACTATGCTGAAGTGATTGCACATGACGCCGGCTACACCCACGTAAAACTCCCCTCAACAGAAGTGCGCCGCATTCCTGATGCCGCATGGGCATCGATCGGTGAGGTTTCGAACGAAGAATTCAAACTTCGCACGATCGGCAAGGCAGGACGCTCACGTTGGCTCGGTATCCGCCCGACAGTTCGTGGTACAGCCATGAACCCTGTTGACCACCCGTACGGTGGAGGTGAAGGAAGCCAGCCGCGTGGTACAAAATATCCTAAGACTGCATGGGGAAAGAAGACTGGCGGCGTAAAGACACGCAAGCCCAAGAAGTATTCAAATCTCCTCATCGTTTCTCGCCGCAAAAAGCGCGGCAAGCGCTCAAAAGGCACCGATTAATTTTCAAAAAAACGGCTCACCCAGGTGAGCCGTTTTTTTTGTTATCCACACCCGCGCTTCTCTTGGCGCGGGGTACTATATAGATACATAATCAAATCAGCTTTCTCTATGTTTCAAAAAATAAAAGAACGGCCGGGTGTATTCATTGTAGGGCTCATGGTTCTCGTTGTGGCCGTCGCATTTATCCTCATGCGCACTCCAGAACCCCAAGGCATGGGTGTTGAAGAATTGACCGCACAGGTTCGTCAGGAGCTCATTGCAAGCGGCACACATATCGAAGGCACGGTCGTGGCGATTACCGATACGACGATCACCATAAAAACTCAAGTTGGGGACGTCGATACTGTTGAGGAGTCTGTGCGAAAAAGGACACCACTTCAGTTTTCTGACCGTGAGATCACTATCAACCTCAGTCCCGAGACATCATACGTTGGTTTCATGAAGAATGAGATTACCACGGGCTTGATCGTTAAAACCGTGCTATCCGCAAGTATTTACGAGACCGATCACCCCACGGCGCTGTCCGTGGAGCGTTTTGATCTCAAAACACAAGTCATCAACGAGGTTACACAACGCGACATGATCGCGGGGAAGGTACTCAGTGTTAGAGGAAAGACATTGACTATCGAGACAGAAGTTGCCGATGAAGAAAAGCTGGATAGTCTCGATACATCAAGTGGCTCGTTCACTGTCCCGTATGTCACGAAGCGATACACGATCACCATTACCCCGACCACGGAGTTTTTGGAAGGAAAAACAATGAGCGACATTGTGGCGGGAGCGCAGGTGACCGCTTGGGGTGAGGGGAATGTGTACTCGATCAACAGGTTCAACGCAACGAAGATTTACCTAATGCCCTAATGACCATGAACACTACTTACCTACAGAAGCAGATTTTTTCAGCAGTAGGAAGCATACTGCTTGCCGCAGGGATATTTTTTACGGGGTACACGCAGGCATCGGCAGCCTTTGGGGACTTAATTTGGTCAATCGACTCAGCGGGGGATAATTTTTCTGACGCTGCTGCAGATGCAACTGGTGTATATACAGGAAGAAATAGATACGGTTACTTTTTTTACACAGTAACAACCCCTCTGGTTCAAAAGTGGTCACCTAGTAGTGGAGCACTGCTTTCAAAGGTAACAAGTGTAGCTCCCTATGGAGTTAGGTATGTGTCTTTTGATGGTAGTGATAATATAAAAATATCTATGTGGGGAGGTTCGTGGGAGATTAGGAGGAAAAGTGACCTTGGTCTTGTCTCCGTTTATGTTGATCCCAGTCCAGATTTCGACGTAAATGATTTAGCTGGAGATAACAATACCAAGATGCGTAATGTCTATGACAACTATTCACGCACTAGTTTGTCTCTTGAGCAGAACAGTACGTATACAGGTTTTAACTCGAGCTGGCCTAGTTACCTTCAAATTGAGGCTGCAACTGAAGGAGTTGTTAATAGGGTAATATACTCTATTCCCAAAGGGGAATGGATGACGAAATATACTTACGGACCATACACCGTACAAGGAGAGGCGGCACAACTTTGGTATGGACCATACTCTATGGAGCCAGATGACCTAGGTAATGTGTATATTGTAGGAGGAGCAGACAACAACTTTGATGTAGGTAGGATTCAAAAGCGTGAGGCTCCGCCCCCGTACGTCTCTCCGGAAGTGAGGTTCGTTGATGTTACTGCGTTCACGTATGGTCCAGTGTACAAGACTGTTTCCAAGGGTGACGTCATTAGTGTGGGTTGGGATTCTGGAGACACGACATCGTGCAGTGTGATCTCTGGCGCAGACTCTGGTTTTCAAACCGGCAACGCAACTGCAGGATTCGACACAACCGTGACTCCTCTTTATGACAAGACGGTATTTACTGTTCAGTGTATTGCAACAGACGGTACGGTCTTAACCGCATCAGACACGGTCACAGTCACGGGCGGGCTGGGTATCCCTGACCTTACTGCGAATATGTATTCCATGCCCACAAACGTTATTGCGGGCGTCTCCACGACATTCTCAGCAATTATCTACAACAACGGTACCGCAAGCACCGACACAAGCTTCCCGTATTTTTTCCAGGTGGCAAGTCTTGCAGATGGCAACGGAGGAATCACAGACCTTTCTGCATCGACGCACCCCGTACTCAGTAATGTGGGGTCGGTTTCCCCAAAAGATAAAGCATACACATTCCCGACAGCAGGCACCTATTCCATGCGCGCGTGTGCTGACAAGTCATCAAGCACGGACGGAGGAGTCATTGCCGAGTCCGATGAATCAAATAATTGTAGTACATGGGGAAATGTCACGGTCTCCATGTCCAACCTCAAGGCTTCTTCAGTAGCTCCAACTACTGCGTTCGCCGGCAAGACAACGGCATTCTCTGCGACCATCACGAACGAGGGAGCCGCATCGACAGGTAATTCTTTCGTGAACAAGATTGAGCTGGCAAGCCAGAGTGACGGTTTGGGTACGATCCAGGAGTTCTTGATATCTAGGGCAGCGCTTGCAAGTGGTACCAGTGCGGTGAGCAGTATTTCATACATATTCCCGACTGCAGGCACCTACTCCATGCGCGCGTGTGCCGATAGTTCCAACAGCATCCCGGAAACAAGCGAAAATGACAACTGCAGCCCCTGGGTAGACGTGGTCGTGACCGAATCGACTACACCCATTGTGCCCAGTGCAACGCTTTCTGCGTACGATTGCACTATCGCGCGTGGAATGAGTACGTGCTGGTCGTACGTTGTGGGAACTGTTACCGACGCGCTTTCTCCGAACTTCTACAACCAAACAACAGGAGAACTGTATGTGACAGGGTCTTCTGTTGGGCAAATTAAAGAGATCGTCTACGGGGAGAATACGATCCAAGCACGCAATGGTACTGATGTGCTCCTTGAGATCTATCCCGCCGCCATGTGTGGGAGCAGTAATGTTTGGGATGGGGAGTACTGCGTGGCTGTGCAGTGCGTAGACAACACTGACAATGACGGCGACGGATTCATTGACTATGATGGCACCGGCGACGCCTCTTTGGTTGATCCCGGCTGTGTGGACTCCAGCGATGATGACGAAAATGACTCCTCGACGCAATTCACTGACGTAGTTTGTAGTGATGGTATCGACAACGATAGTGACGGCTACACTGATTTTAACGGTGCGGGCACCCCAGCCGATGCCGACCCTGGCTGTATCAGTGCAACCGACACGAGCGAATTTAATATTGGCGCGATCAGGCCGCGGTAGGGGTAGAAGCCGTAAGGCTCCCGGCCTACATGTCGAGAGAGAAGGCTCGAAACGGCCCAGAAAACGGCTCACCCCTGGGTGAGCCGTTTTCTGGTGTAACTCACGTGCCACAGATCGTCACCAGAGAAACCTTACGCGGTTGACATTCTCTTCGTTTCTGCTAATATGACCTGAAGCTCTTTCCGGGCTCGTTTTTCTTTTTGTGCCCATTTGACCCATCGGGTACATTTTCCCGGGGCCGAGGCGCAAATTTCCTATGACACGATCACTACACAAGGGTCCTTACATTGACCCGAAACTTATTAAGAAAATAGACGGTAAAAAAGCCAGCACCAGCGGCGTTATTAAGACGTGGGCACGTGCAAGCCAGATCGCACCTGAAATGGTCGGATTTACCTTTGGTGTCCACAACGGCAAGGATCATATCGAGGTTTTGGTGACCGAGGACATGGTCGGGCACCGTTTGGGCGAGTTTTCACCGACCAAGAAATTCGTTCGTCACGGCGGTAAAATGCAGAAGGAACTCGAGCAGAAGAAGAAAGAGGCCGAGATCACCGCCGCTAAAGCAGCAAAAACTGCCGCAACTGACACGAAGAAGAAATAATTTTTATGAAAGCGATCCTCTCAAATTATCGTCAGTCTCCGCGCAAAGTACGCCTTGTCGCCCGCATGGTACAGGGAAAGACCGTACCCCAGGCTTTAAATGAGCTTAATGCGCTCACCAAGCGCGCCGCGCTTCCTATGAAGAAGCTCATTGAATCAGCAGCAGCGAATGCACGCCACAATTTTGGTGCTACCGACGAGGATTTGACGATCAAGAGCATGCGTGTAGACAAGGGTATGTTGCTTAAGCGCAGCTTGCCGAAAGCACGCGGCAGTTCATCGGTTATTCGCAAAAAGGCGAGTAATGTTGTCGTAGAGCTCGTTTCAAAGAGCGGTGCACAACTTGTCAGCAAGGAAGCAAAAGCCGTTGCTCCCAAGAAAAGCACAGAGAAAGCACCGGCAAAAAAAGTAGAAGCAAAGAAGCCTGTAAAGAAAACCGTTAAGAAAGCATAACGAGACACTATTTAGACTAGACGCTTATGACACATATTGTACATCCCTACGCACACCGCCTCGGCATCATCAAGGACTGGAAGTCTCGCTGGTTCGGCGTGCCGGGACGCTACAAGGGCGCACTTCGTGGCGATATCCTCCTTCGTGAGTATCTCACCAAGCGCCTTCGTGGAAACTATGTTGGCGGTGTTGAGATCGAGCGCAATGAAAAAATGTTCCGCCTTATCATTCGCACCTCGCGCCCGGGTATGCTCATTGGCCGCAGCGGAGAGGGTTCTGTGAAGCTCCGCGCAGACATCATGAAATTTGCGCAGCGCCAGAAGATCGAGTTCCCCAAAGAATTTCGTCTCGACATCGAGGAGATCAAGTCTCCTGAGTCAAACGCAGCGATCGTTGGTGCGATGATCGCTGAAGGCCTCGAGAAGCGCTTGCCGTTCCGTATGGTGCTTAAGCAGACCATGGAGAAGGTAATGGCGAACCGCGACGTTAAAGGTGCAAAGCTCGCACTCTCTGGCCGTTTGGGCGGTGCCGACATGAGCCGCACCGAGGAACTCAAGCGCGGTGGAATTCCGCTCCAGACATTCCGTTCAGACATTGATTTCGCACGCGAGAAGGCATACATGACCTACGGCGTGGTCGGCATCAAGGTGTGGATCTATCGTGGCGATGTGTTTGAACAGCCGGTTGAGACCAAGAATCAAACAGCATAATATTTCACCATGTTATTCCCGAAGAAAGTAAAATTTAGAAAATGGCACACCATGCGCCGCAACCCGAAGCGTCCGCTTAGCGAGACGCGCGGCATTGCGCTTTCATTCGGCTCATTCGGCCTCAAGGCTGAAACTCCGGCACGCGTTCGATCAAACCAGATCGAAGCCGCACGTAAGGTTGTGTCACGCACGATTGGCAAGACCGGCAAGCTCTGGATCCGCATCTTCCCTGACCGCCCTTACACCGCAAAGCCGGCTGAAGTGGGCATGGGTAAGGGAAAAGGAGATCCGCAAGGATACGAATTTCAGGTTCGCCCCGGTCGCATGCTGTTTGAGGTGGACGGTGTGACTCCTGAGGTAGCGCGCGAGGCGCTCCGCAAGGCGGGTTCGAAGCTCCCGCTCAAGACCAAAGTGGTCGGTCGGGATGTAGCATAGTTGACGGACGAGTAAATATACGTAGTATTACACCACCATGCAATCGAACTATAAAGAAAAAGATATTAAGGATCTCCACAAGGAACTTGCTGAATCACGCAAGAGTCTCTTTGATTTCCGTATTTCGGTTGCGGGCGGTAAAGTCAAAGACGTGAAGGAGGGCCGCAATATCCGCAAGCAGATCGCCCGGATCATGACCGAGCTCTCATCTCGCCGCAACGAAACGAATTAAACAACCGCCATGACAACACCAGAGAAAAAAACACCAAAGACACTCAAGGGCACTGTGGTTTCCGACAAAATGGAAAAGACGGTTGTTGTTCGTGTGAACCGGTACGTGAAGCATCCGAAGTACAAGAAGTACATCACGCGGAGCAAGCGCTACAAGGCCCATGATGAGACAAACACCTACCATGTAGGCGATATCGTGTTCATCCAGGAAGTTCCGCCGATCTCAAAGGATAAACACTTCCAAGTGATTTCAAAGGCATAATTTTGATATATGATCCAACCTCGTTCCATTGTAAAAATAACGGATAACTGCGGCGGCAAGATCGGCCGCGTCTTCAAAGTGCTCGGTTCAAGCAAGAAACGCTACGCTGAGATCGGAGATCTGGTGATCCTCTCGGTACAAGTTGCTGAGCCACGCAAGGGCGTAAAGAAAAAAGACGTCCTCCAGGCAGTTGTGGTGCGCCAGCGCAAGCCGTTCCGCCGCCGAGACGGCAGTATGATCCGCTTTGACGACAATGCGGTCATCATTCTCGAGAAAGACAAGCAGGATCCGAAGGGTGGTCGTGTATTCGGTCCGATTCCGCGCGAGCTCGCCGAGCTTGGCTATCAGAAGATTATCTCACTTGCCCCTGAAGTAGTGTAATGCCTATGAATATCAAAAAAGGAGACACCGTGGTCATTATCGCGGGAAAAGAGAAGGGGAAGAAAGGAAAGGTCGCGGAAGCGATGCCGCGTGAATCGCGCGTGGTTGTTGAGGGTATGAATATGCGCAAGCGTCATGTAAAGGCACGTCGTGCCGGTACCAAAGGGCAGACGGTCGAGTTTGCGGCACCGATGCACGTTTCAAACGTTATGATCGCTGATCCGAAGACGGGCAAGCCGTCACGTATTGGCAAGAAGGTTGTCGGTGAGAAGCGCGTGCGCATCGCCAAGAAGAGCGGTACGGAGATATAAGGTCGCAACTCACAGACTACGAACCACTGACTATTTTATGAAAACGATCAAGGAAAAAGAAAAGGAAACTTACCAGGCACTCAAGGGAGATTTTGGCTGGAAAAATATCATGGCTGCTCCGCACATCACGAAGGTCGTGGTAAGCGTGGGTACCGGAAAGACCGCTGACCGCAAGGGCCGACTTGAGCTCGTGTCCAGCCGTCTTGCTAAGATTACCGGCCAGCGCCCGACTCCTCGTGCGGCAAAAAAATCGATCGCCTCATTCAAGCTCCGCGAAGGAGAGAATGTTGGTGTTGCGGTAACGCTTCGCGGCGAGCGGATGTGGGGATTCCTCGAGAAGTTTATCAACGTTGCCGTTCCTCGTATGCGCGACTTTCGCGGATTTGATCGTAAGGCGATCGATGCGATGGGGAACCTCACCCTGGGCATCAAGGAGAACACAATCTTCCCTGAAACTGCCGACGAAGATCTTCGCGATGTATTCGGTTTCGCGGTGACGATCGTTACGACCGCAAAGACAAAACCTGAAGCAGTTGCGTTCTTTGACGGAATCGGTGTTCCGTTCAAAAAGGCGTAATTCAAAAGCAATCGCGTCCTGGCCGGGTGTTCACCACGGACCATCGGCCAGGGCGTGATTGACGTAAGCACCTATTTCTGGTAGCATCGCGTGGTGCTTGTAAGAGCATCAGTGTGATCCGCATAGTTCCGATTCATCCTGTTAGACACGGGGAGAGCCGGAAAATTGCGCGATATCGCACACCCTAAGAAGGCATCCCATAGGATGTCCTCACTATAGTTAATCTTTTATGGCAAAAACATCAGTAATTGCACGCTCACTAAAGGAGCCAAAGTACAGCACGCGCACCGTGCGCCGCTGTTTTAAGTGCGGTCGAAAGAGGGGGTATATGCGCGATTTTGAACTCTGCCGCATCTGCTTCCGTGAACTTGCCAACGAAGGCGTTATTCCCGGCGTAAGGAAATCATCATGGTAACCGATCCTGTTGCAGACATGTTGAATCGCATCAAGAACGCGGGTGTTGTCCGACACCCGACGGTAACGGTGCAGCATTCAAAATTCGTACTGGCGATTGCTGAGGCGCTCAAGCGTCACGGCTACATTGTAAGTATTGAAAAGAAGGGGAAGAAAGCGATCAAACTTCTTGAGATCGAACTTGCCTATGACGAGCGCAAGACACCGAAGTTGAAAGGAGTCGAGCGTATCTCGAAGCCGTCACGTCGCCTTTACTGCGGAGCAAAAGGTCTCAAGCCGGTTCGTAACGGATACGGATTGATCATGCTCTCAACGCCTAAAGGGGTGCTCTCGGGTTCTGAGGCACGAAAGGAGTCGGTTGGCGGTGAGATGTTGTTTAAGATCTGGTAATTATATGTCACGAATTGGAAAACAAATTCTCATCATTCCGGAAAAAGTCACGGTAGAAAAAACCGGAGACGTTGTTACGGTAAAAGGACCCCTCGGAACGCTTACGCGCTCGTTTCTTCCTGATGTGGCGATCAATATCGAAGAAGGAACGGTAACGTTCGCTCCGCTCAAAGAAACAAAGTTTGCTCGCTCATTGTGGGGAACGTACGCCGCACACATCAAAAACATGATCGAAGGCGTCGTAACACCGTTCCAGAAAAAACTCTTGATCGAAGGTGTTGGGTACAAGATGGAGGTCTCGGGCAACAAGCTCGTGCTCTCGGTCGGATTTTCACACAAGGTCAATCTTGATGTTCCGGAAGGGGTTACCGCAACGCTCGAGAAGAGCACCCTGACACTTTCAGGTATTAACAAAGAAGTGGTCGGTGGCTTTGCCGCAGTGATCCGCTCATGGAAGAAGCCTGAGCCGTACAAGGGTAAGGGTATCCGCTACGACAAGGAGGTCGTTCGTCGTAAGGAGGGTAAGAAAGCCGCATAATAGAGAGGTATGAAAACACTTTCAAATACAAAAAAAGAAGCACGCACAAGGCGGCACACACGAGTGCGCGCTAAGGTTTCAGGCACGGAAGCGCGCCCTCGCCTTGCGGTCTTCAAGTCGAATCGGTACATGTATGCACAGCTCATCAATGATGATCTGGGCGTAACGATCGCTTCTGCATCTGACCTTGGCGTCAAAGAAGGAAAAGTAAAGACAGAGCGCGCACACGCTGTGGGTACGGCGCTTGCAAAACTTGCTAAAGCAAAAGGTGTTGAACAGGTCGTGTTCGATCGCGGAGGGTTTCTTTACACAGGACGCGTGAAAGCTTTGGCTCTCGGCGCACGCGAAGGCGGTCTTATTTTCTAGTATATGTCTTCAGAACCTACAACAACGAACGAGGCAGGGATAGTCGCACCAGCGGCTGCTACCCCCACCGCTCCCCAGGCTGCTCCGAGAGACGGTGCACGCGCAGGCGGTAACCGTTTTCGTGGCGGCGACCGTGGTGGACGCGGTGGTCCTCAGCGTGGCGGTGGTAAGCCGGGCGGAAAGCGCGGTGAGCGCCGTGGTGGTTTTGAGCGCGCTCGACCCGAGTACGATCACAAGACGATCGATGTACGCCGTGTGGCCCGTGTGGTCGCCGGAGGCCGCCGCTTCAGTTTTGCGGTTTCACTTGTTGCGGGAGACCGCAAGGGTAAGGTTGGTGTAGGAACCGGAAAGTCCGGCGACACCGCCTCGGCGATCGAAAAGGCGATGCGCAGTGCAAAAAAGAACGCAATAAAGATCGCACTCACCAAGCAGAGCTCTATCCCTCACGAAGTTGAGGCAAAGTACTCAAGCGCGGTCGTACGCATCATGCCTGCTCCGGGACGCGGTATTGTCGCAGGAAGCGCAGTTCGTGTGGTGCTTGACCTCGCGGGTATTACGGACGTTGGGGCAAAGATCTTCTCAGGAAGCAAAAATAAATTGAATATTGCACGCGCCGCAATCGAGGCACTTTCTCAGATGCAGCGCCCCAAGGGCGGAGAGAAGGTTGTAGCAGCACCGGCAGAAGAAGTAGCTCCGGAAGAAGCAGTGAAGGCATAACGAAATCACTATGCAGATCCACGAACTCAAAAGGAAAAATCCCCACAAGAAAGAACAGCGTGTTGGACGCGGCGGAAAACGCGGTAAGACTTCAGGTCGCGGCGGGAAGGGACAGACTGCACGTGCAGGAAACAAGAAACGTCCTGAACTTCGCGATACCATCAAGAAGATGCCGAAACTTCGCGGACACGGAAAAAACCGCGCACGCACGGTTGTTGCTACGCGCGTACGCCCCGTAAGCGTTACGCTTGGGCGTATTGAAGCACTCTTTGATAATGGCGCACAGGTCACTCCTGATACGCTCATCATGAAAGGGCTCATCAAGACCGTGAAAGGACGCGTTCCGCAGGTAAAGGTTTTGGGAACTGAGATCTCAAAAAAGGTTTATATCGCAGGATGCCTCGTCTCGGGAGGCGTACGTGAAGCAGTGAAGAAAGCAGGCGGGGCGATCGTAGAATAAGAGCCTACTCATAACGCGGGCCACCACACACAATGAATTTTTTTGCAAAGATCAAAATGGTGCTCACCGACGCAACGTTGCGCAATCGCATCCTCTTTGTGCTGGGCGCACTCGCCCTGTTTCGTCTGTTGGCAAATATCCCTATCCCTGCCGCAGCGGGAGGGAGTGCCGCAGGTCTTCTTGCTGAGAACAACGCTCTCGGATTCTTTAACGTACTCACGGGAGGCGGACTTTCGGCAGTATCGCTCATGATGCTCGGCGTGGGTCCGTACATCACTGCCTCGATCATCATGCAACTCTCAACCATGATGTCATCGCGCCTTAAGGCGATGTACCACGAGGAAGGGGAAATGGGGCGCCGAAGATTTACGCAATACTCGCGGCTCCTCACCGTGCCTCTGGCGATCATTCAAGGATATGCGCTCTTGGTGTACCTGAAGACACAGGGAATGTTGGGGGCAATTTCAGGGACAGACATGATCATCAACACGGCGATCATTGTCGGTGGCGCAGTCCTCATCATGTGGATCGGTGAGCTTATTTCAGAATTTGGTATCGGAAACGGTACGTCACTCGTGATTTTTGCGGGTATTGTTGCCGGGCTCCCTGCGCTCATTGCCCAGAACCTCTTTAAATTTGATGTTTCGCAGATTCCGCTTTATCTCGGATTTTTGATCACTTCGATCATTATTATTTTGGGCGTGGTGATCGTGACTGAAGCAGAGCGTCCGATCCCAATCACCTATGCAAAGCGCGTGCGCGGCATGAAGGTATATGGCGGCACCTCAACCTACCTCCCGCTCCGCATCAACCAAGCCGGCGTGATTCCGATCATTTTCGCACTTTCTATTTTGGTGTTTCCGCAAATGCTGGTAAGTGTTCTCTCGGGCGCAGAGAACGAGACAGTGAGGAATATTGCGCAGGGGATCAGCTCATTCATCGGTAACCAGTGGGTGAACGGTATCCTTTACTTCTCACTCGTGTTTCTTTTTACCTTCTTCTACACCGCCGTGACGTTTGAGCCGGAATCAGTCGCGACCAATCTTCAGAAGAACGGCGCATTCATCCCTGGTGTTCGTCCTGGTAAATCAACTGCAGAGTATCTTGCCAAAGTTCTTACGCGCATCACGCTCGTAGGCGCGATCTTCCTTGGATTTGTGGCAGTGCTCCCGTTCGTCATGCAGTCCATTACGGGAACCACATCTCTCGCCATTGGTGGCACAGCACTCCTCATTGTTGTTTCTGTGGTGACCGATCTTATCAAAAAGATCGATGCTCAGATCTCCATGAGAGAGTATTAGAACGCTCATTTAATTACCCAAACAAAATCCCCGCTCTGCGGGGATTTTGTTTGGGCGAACGGGTGCTCTGTGGTATGGTGGTCGTATTGCATTAGTATCTATCCTTATATATCAAATGGACGCAAAAACACTCGTATTTTTTGGAAAATCAGGCTCAGGAAAGGGCACTCAGGCAAAACTGCTCATAGATTGCCTCAAAGAAAAAGGGGACAAAGAAGTGCTCTATATGGAGACGGGCGCCCGCCTTCGCGACTTTACGCTTGGCGACGGCCTCTCCAACAAGCTTACCAAGGAGGTTATGGAACATGGAAAACTCATGCCAGAGTTTTTGCCTGTTTGGATCTGGTCTGATTTCCTCCTCAAACAGTACACCGGCAATGAACACCTGATCTTGGACGGTGTTTCGCGGCGTATTCATGAGGCATCAATCCTCACCTCAGCGTTCAAGTTTTATGGCGTCAAGAATCCGCATATCGTATATCTCAACACCTCTCGCCAGTTCTCCTACGACCTCATGAAAGCACGCGGCCGCAAAGATGATACTGATGAGTATATCAATAGCCGCCTCGATTGGTTTGAGAAGGAAGTCTTGCCGGTGATCGAACACTTTCGGTCTGATCCATACTACACATTTTTGGATATTAACGGCGAGCGTAGTATCGAAGAGGTGCATCAAGATATCGTAAAGCAGGTCTGCGGCGAAGAACTTTAATTAAATGATCACGACGTACACACAGGAAGAAATACAGCATCTGCGCGAAGGAGGGAAACGTCTCGCCACGATCCTTGTGCTGGTTCGTGGTGCGGTTCACCCCGGCGTCTCTACCAAAGATCTCGACGCACTCGCCGAGAAACTCATCCGTGAAGGGGGAGATGAGCCGGCGTTTCTTGGATACATCCCTGATGGTGCGCACTATCCCTATCCGGCGACACTCTGTACGTCGGTGAATGACGAGATCGTGCACGGTATTCCGCGTGCGGATCATGTGCTCAAAGAGGGCGACATCATTGGGATCGACCTCGGTCTACGCCACAAGGGATTTTTTGTTGACATGGCAATGACGGTGCCGGTAGGGACTGTTGATGAGGCCGCGCGCGTGTTGATCGACACCACAAAACGAGCGCTCGATGAAGCAATTTCGGTAGTTGGTCCGGAAGGACGGGTGGGAGATATTGGCAACGCGATCGGCAAATTTGTGGGTTCGCGCTATGGCATCATTCGCGAATTGGGTGGGCACGGCGTAGGGCGTCATGTGCACGAGGAGCCCTACATTCCAAATTTCACTCAGAAGTCCCCTGGTGCGCGGTTCCGCCCCGGGATGGTGATTGCGATCGAGCCGATGCTCAATGAAGGGACGCGCGGCATTCTCCTTGATCCAGACGGCTATACCTTTAAGACCGCCGACGGCAAGCGCAGTGCGCATTTTGAACATACTATTTTGATCACTGAGGGAGGACACGAGGTATTGACCGCGCTTTCGTAGGGTAAACGTGTTTTGCCCTCGATGCGAAGGGCAGTATAATAGAAGGGATGAACATTTCATTCGGCACCAAGGCGCCGGAAACATTTTCCGGAACGCACTTCAAAACTCCTGAAGAGGAGATCGCGTATTTGCGCGCCAAGGTTGCCGAGCGTGAGCAGATCACCCTGCCCGAGAAACCTAGTTCACAGGAGGGGAGAGAACGGATGATCCGTGAAGAGATCGCTGTCTACAAACAGGGGAACCTTGACCCGATTGATCATATTGAGCGCGAAGTGCTCAATATGTCGGAATCACACGAAGGACGGGTGGACGAACTCATTGAGGTGATGCGCTCGAAAGGGCTCAAGACTGCGCTGGTCATGGCCGAGCGGTCAAAAAACCCCCACCTTGAAGATGACTTCCATCGTTTCTTGGTTCAGTATGTGGGAGAACAGTTGCCGATTCCCGGTCTCGAGCAGGGAGGCAGGCTTTTTGGTGCTCTCCGCATGAAGCTGTATGAAGTGACGCTTCAGAATGAGGATGATGACGATGAAAAGCGTACGTTTGCCGAGCTTGTCGCCAAGATGGAGCAATTCTATGCCGGCATGCTCTCACTCACCAAAGATCCCAAAGGGGGAGTTTCCGATGTGCACTTTACGATCGAGATCGCACTTTCAAATTACAGCGATGAGATCATTTTTTATACCGCAGTGCCGATCGACCGTGCGGACTTGTTCGAGAAGCATGTCCGCGCGATCTTCCCCGGGGTGACTCTTCGGGAGCACAGAGAAGACTACAATCCTTTTGAAGATAGTGGAGCAACGGTTGGTGGGTATGCGCGCCTTGCGGAAGAAGATATTTTGCCACTCAAGACGTACGATACATTTCAGTATGATCCGCTCCAGGTATTGCTGAGCGTCTTTTCAAAAATGAAGCGTGAAGGGGAGGGTGCGGCGGTGCAGATCGTGGTTTCTCCGGTCTCTCATATTCGCACCAATGAGTACAGAAAGGTTTTAGAGCGTATCAAGAAAGGAATCCCGCTCAAAGAGGCGCTTCAAAGTGAACTAGCAGGTGTTGCGCACGAATTTGCAGAATCGGCAAAGGAGCTCTTCTTTGGTGCGTCGAAAAAAGATGAAGGCGAGAAGCGGTCAGCAGAAAAAGAAGTCAACCAGCGCTTGATCGAAGCGATCGAGAAAAAGACCTCAACACCGGTTGTGGATACGAACATTCGCGTAGTGGCATCTGCTGCTGATGATGTACGCGCCCGCGCGATCCTTCTTGAGGTCGAGTCAGCGTTCCAACAGTTTGCTGATACGGGAGTGGGAAATCGGATCGCGTTTAAGAACGTTGAAGGCGCTCAAAGAATAAAACTGTTGCGCGAATTTATTTTTCGCACCTACGCTCCTGAAGAGGTAATGGAGCTTTCGACTAAAGAGCTCACTACGATCTTTCATTATCCGGTCACGCGTCTTGATGCGCCCAAATTAAAACAGGCGGTGTCAGGCAAGAATGCGCCAGCGCCCGTGGATGTACCGAACCAAGGCGTGGTGCTCGGCGTGAACCGCTACCAGGGGCAGGAAACCGAGGTGCGAATGACAGAGGAGGATCGTGTGCGCCACATGTACGTTATCGGTCAGACCGGAACCGGTAAAACCACGCTCCTTAAGAACATGATCGTGCAGGATATCAAAAACGGCGATGGTGTGTGTTTCATTGATCCTCACGGGAATGATATTGAGGATATTTTGGCGAATATTCCCCGCGAGCGCATTAATGACGTCATTTATTTTGATCCGGCAGCGACCGAGCGCCCTATGGGACTCAATATGCTTGAATACGATGTACGGTTCCCCGAACAGAAGATCTTTGTGGCGAACGAGCTTTTGGCGATCTTTAACAAATTGTTTGATATGAAGACTGCCGGTGGACCGGCATTTGAGCAATATTTTAGAAACTCAGCACTCCTTGTGATGGATGACCCCTCCTCGGGGAACACGCTCCTTGAGATCGGACGAGTACTCTCGGATAAGGCATTTCGCGACCTAAAGCTTTCACGCTGTAAGAACCCTATCATTAAGCAGTTCTGGGATAATGCCGAAAAAACGACCGGCGATCAGGGACTTGCCAACTATGTTCCCTATGTCACCAACAAGTTTGACGTGTTCATCACGAATGACGTGATGCGCCCGATCATTGCGCAGGAGCGTTCAGCGTTCAATTTCCGCGATATCATGGACCAGAAAAAGATCTTTTTGGTGAATCTTTCCAAGGGGCGCTTGGGAGAGATCAACTCGAACTTGATCGGTCTTGTGCTGGTGGGGAAGATCCTCATGGCAGCGCTTTCGCGAACCGATATGCTCGCGCGCGGAGAGAAGCCGGCGGACTTCTATCTTTATATAGACGAATTTCAGAATGTGACCACCGATTCGATCGCGACTATCCTCTCTGAGGCACGTAAGTACCGCCTCTCGCTTACGGTCGCGCACCAGTATATTAAACAGCTCGAAGATAATATTAGGAATGCGGTCTTCGGCAACGTTGGCTCAAAAGTGGTGTTCCGTGTGGGTACCGAAGATGCCGAGTTCTTGCAGGAAGAATTCAAGCCGACGTTCACTGCGCAAGATATCATCAAGGTTGAGAACAGGAACGCGTACGTAAAGATGCTCGTGAATGGCGTACCATCGCGCCCGTTCAACATTGCGACGCTCCCGCCAACGCCCGGAAATCCGGAGATCGTGCCAAAATTAAAAGAGCTCTCCGCGCTCCTCTATGGCCGTCCGCGCGAAGAAGTGGAAGCAGAGATCATGCGGAAGTATCGCACGGGATAAGGTAGTTCTGTCGGCATTGATTTTTGACCCGAGTCTGGTACTATGAGGGCTCTATTTGCTAGTTACTGATATATTTATGGCACATCCGAAGAAAGAGAGGACACTGGTTATCTTAAAGCCCGATGCGATCCAAAGAAGTCTCATGAGTGAGATCCTTGGCCGTATTGAACGAACCGGTCTAAAATTTGTCGCCATGAAGTTTATTGTTCCCAAGGATGAGCAATGCTGGGATCACTACAATAAAAACGACGAATGGTTCCTCAAAAAGGGACTACGCACTGTTGAAGACCTTAAAAATCAGAGTATGCCGGTGGAAAAAGAGCCAATCGAATACGGTAAAGATATCATCCGTGGGTGTGTCAGCTTGCTCACCTCAGGCCCTGTTCTCGCAATGGTGGTTGAGGGAAACCAGGCGGTGGCTATCGTGAAAAAGCTTGTGGGAACGACCGAACCGCTTACCTCAGACGTCGGTACGATCCGCGGGGACCTCATGATCGACTCATACGAACTCTCAAGTATGGACGGTCGCGCAGTGCGCAACTTATTGCACTGCACCGACGAGGTGTCTGAGGCGGAACGGGAGATCAATCTCTGGTTTACCGAGGATGAGATCGTTAAGTATCGCCTTGTTCAGGATGAGATCCTGTACGACGTGAACCTTGACGGCATTCTTGAGTAGAGAATGGAGGTTTGGTGAGCGTAAAAAATCCCGCACCGTGCGGGATTTTTTGATGCCTGACACGTTACAACATTATAGAAAGTTAGAGTCAATATTGCAGCCGGTTTACGCGGGCGTATACTTAAGGAAGGGTTACTTGGGATATTATCTAGACTAAAGATATTAAGCACGGGAGTTCGAATCGTACTGCGCCGTGGCGCATTGCTGAGAGCACCCACCTAGATTCATCTCTAGGGCTAATATTCCAACGTAGCCCTTCGCATGACCCTCTGCCTCAGGCAGGGGGTTTTTCGTACAGAAGAAGCCCTGGTTTTCTGGTATACTAAGAAGCATGAAATCGAGTACGTTTCCGCGCTCCCTGGTAGCGCTCGTTCTCCTGATCGCGATCGCCAACGGACTCGCAAACTTTTTCCATTGGTACTATACGATCTGGTGGTTCGATATTCCGATGCATTTTTTTGGCGGGTTTTGGATCAGTGCCGTGACGCTGTGGGCTCTCGGTACGCGTATGCCCCAAGCGTCGTTCGGGAGGCGCCTTGGCACCGCACTCGCGGCGGTCCTTGTGGTCGGTGCATCGTGGGAGGTGTTTGAGTTCGGCCTCGATGCTATTGGCGATTCGATCGATACGCAACAAGACCTCATGTTTGACATGGTAGGCGCAGTAACCGCAGTTCTTACCAGGAGAAATACTACAAGCAAGAAATAATTTTATGGCTGATAAGACTACGATCGGATTTTACGGTGCATCGGGAATGGTAACAGGATCAAATTTTCTGGTAACGCTCTCCGGGGAGGGGAAGCCGGTCAAGCTCATGGTTGATTGCGGACTTTTTCAGTGTGAAAAGGTGTGCGATGAAAAAAACCGTGAACCGTTTTTGTTTGACCCGCGTGAGGTTGACGTACTTTTGGTTACCCATGCGCACCTTGACCATGTGGGACGTATCCCGCGCCTCATCAAAGAAGGGTTTTCGGGTGCCATTTACTCGACCGCACCCACCAAGGCGATGGCGGAACTTATCATGACCGACAGTATGGGCGTCCTTCGCAAGGAAGCACAGGCTGAAGGGAAAGAGCTTTTGTATGGAGAAGATGATGTGGAGCACACGATGGCGCTCTGGGAATCAGTTCCGTATCGTGAGCCGGTTGAGCTTCCTGGTGGAGTTACGGCGGTGTTCCGTGACGCAGGACACATTCTTGGTTCAGCGATGATCGAACTCTCCCGTAATGGAAAGACCGTTGTGTTTTCAGGCGACCTGGGCAATTCTCCCGCACCGCTTTTACATGACACCGATACTATTGAGCGAGCAGACTACCTCATCATGGAGAGTGTATATGGCGACCGCGATCACGAAGACAAAGAATCACGAAAACACCTCCTCGAAGATGTGATTGAAGACGCGGTGAGCCGTGGTGGCGCACTGGTGATTCCGGCTTTTTCGATCGAACGTACCCAGGAAGTGCTCGCTGAGATCAATGATCTTGTGGAACACAAGAAGATTCCCGAGATCCCGGTGTTTGTGGATTCACCGCTCGCGATTAAGGTGACTGAGATCTATAAAAAGAACACGGGATACTTTAACAAGGAAACAACCGCAACGATTAAGTCCGGTGACGATATTTTTAAATTTCCGCGGCTCCACTTCACCATGAAGCGTGAGGAGTCGCAGGCGATCGCGCACGTGCCCAATCCCAAGATCATCATGGCAGGATCAGGAATGTCGAATGGTGGTCGCGTGGTGGAGCACCACAAGCGCTACTTGCCTGATCCCAAGAGCACGGTGCTCTTGGTGGGATTTCAGGCGGCAGGAACTCCGGGAAGAATGCTTCAGGAGGGTGCAAAAGAAGTCATGTTCGGGGACGACACGGTTCCCGTACGCGCCAAGGTGGTGACGATCCATGGGTACTCGGCACACAAAGATGCGAGCGCTCTGTTTGGGTTCGTTGAGCCGGTCGCCGACACCATCAAGGAAGTGTTTTTGGTGCACGGTGAGCCAAAGTCTGCGATGTTTCTCGCACAGCGCTTGCGCGATTACTTGGGACTATCGGCACGCGTTCCACAGCACGGCGACGTGGTTGATATTGATTTTTAACAGATTTCCCCTACTATTCTATTTATGAGCTCTGCAAGTACGTGCGAACAACAGACAGAAAATACCAAGCATGAACACATGCGCTACAAGATCTCCGTTTCAGGAGCTGCTGAAACAGGGCACTGTGGCCCCAACGCAATGGAGTGTGCCAAGGAGCTCGGCCGCGAGATCGTCCGCCAGGGAGGTATCATCGTTACGGGCGCAACGACCGGCTTTCCACTTTGGGCGGCCATGGGCGCCAAGGAGCTCGGCGGATTCTCTATCGGACTTTCTCCCGCGGCAACCGAACGGGAACACGTTGAGGTGTACAAACTCCCGATCGACTATATGGACATCATTATCTATACCGGTTTTGGCTATCCGGGACGCGATCTTTTACTTACGCGCTCATCAGACGCGGTGCTGTTGGGATGTGGTCGCGTAGGAACGATCCACGAGTTTACGATCGCTTTTGAAGACAAGAAGCCGATCGGCGTACTCGAGGGGGCGTGGCCGACTGACGAGGTGATCAAAAATATTTTGGAAAAAGGAAATCGCACGAGCGATCTTCTGGTCTTTGATGAAAGTCCGAAGCGTTTGGTTGAAAAGGCGATCGAGCTCATCAAAAAACAAAAAGATACGCACAACTTTGTGTATAAAAATCATGACGGCGTGGGCGGCATGGTAGGGGAACCGGTTCTCTGATACCTCGCCCTTTGTTGCGTCGGGGGAGACGTTTTCAGGTACCACAAGGGCACTTCCAATTTCTAGTTCCTTTCAGTCACGAAATTTAGGTCGCAAAAGAAAAACCTGCCGCAAGCGACAGGCTGGAGCAACTGCAGCACATCTCAATGGCACCAAGGGGATCACAAGTTGGACCGCCTGTTAACCCTGGGAGAAGATGGCGCAACCCTCCTAAAGATCCTCATGTGGCCGCGGTTTCCAAGGGAGGTGGAATTGGCACGCGGTTGGGGACAACACACACAAGGACACAGCAACAGAAAGGAACTACTACGCAAGATTTCTATTTCGGCTAGCGAGGAGCGCGTGGACGAGTACTCTCGTACACAGCGTCCGAGCGACATTGTTTTCTTTGGTGCAAAGCATCTTAGAAAACAAGAAGTGCCCCTGTGGTGCGAAGACGAAACATAGGTTCAATACCTCGTCAGCTTGCTGTTGCTGCGAGGAACCTCTATTATAGCATAAAAGGGGTGAAAATGCAATAGCTCAAGGAATGTTTTCCGAGTGACTTTCCAGAATGTGCTTATAGTGTAAAGGAAAAGCGGCCGCCCCTTTGGGGCGGCCGCTTTTCAGAGATTGTTCCAGAGTATGGTATTTACCCGCGGGCGGTCTCAACAACCTTGGCAAAGATTTCCGGGCGCTCTGCAGCGATCTGGGAGAGTATCTTGCGGTCCAGGGTGATGTTCTCTTTCTTGAGCATACCGATGAACTTGCTGTACGAAAGTCCGAGTGGGCGAAGTGCTGCATTGATGCGCGTCGTAAAGAGGCGGCGGTAGTCGTTTTTCTTGTCGCGACGGTGCGCGAATGCATGTGCTCCTGCATGCGCGATCGCTTCGCGCGCTTCGCGTTCTTTATTGCTACGTCCAAAGCGATATCCTTTAACCTGCTTTAGGACATTGCGGCGGCGTTTTAGTGAGATGACTCCTCCTTTTACACGTGTCATGGTGGTATATAAACTTACAAATAATTAGATCATTCCCGGAAGAAAACGGCGTTTGTCGCGCGTGCTCATCTGAACGGGCACCGCGCGCTTGCCTGCAAGCTGGCGGTTGCGCGACTGCTTGGCATTGAAATGGTTGCCGCCCGGCTTGCGACCGAGAATTTTGCCATTCTTGGTGACCCGAAGGCGTTTAGTAATCGATTTGTTCGTTTTCATAATTTTCTAGAGATAGCGGTATATACCCGCGGGCAGCTGTTACTTTCCTGTCTTCGAGCGCTCAATAACGACCGTAAGGCCTTTGGGGCTCTTTTCAGGTCCACTCGCGATCCGATACTGCTCAGGGATGAGCGTAAGGATGCGATCAAGGCGTTCCTTCTTGAAATCCATTTCCGAGTACTTTGATCGCCCCGTAAGGAAGAGGTCGATCTTGACCCGATGTCCTTCGCGGAGCCACTTGGCGGCGTTCTTGGCTTTGAGCGCAAGATCGTGGTCGGACGTCCCGATCTTCACTTGAAGTGATTTTGTCTCGGTGACGTGCGATTTCGCCTTCATTTCGCGGTCTTTCTTGCTCTGTTCGTACTGAAACTTCCCGTAATCCATGATCTTCGCTACTGGCGGGACCGCGTTCGGGGAGATCTCGATCAGGTCAAGATTGCGCTTTTCTGCCTCATTAAGTGCTTCGCGGAACGAAATAACGCCCAAAGTCTCGCCAGAGTCGGTAATGACCCGAAGTTCGGCTGCGCGTATTTGGTTATTGATGCGAATTCGTTCTTTCAAAGGGGGAATGGTGCCCAATAAGGGCGTACTTGATAGAAAATCCCGCCACGCGGGATAACAACAAGCATTCGAAAGTATAGTAAAAAAGGCAAGAAAAGTCAACCGCTACCTGCCGAGCTCCATAATAACCACAGAAAGGAGAGCCAGTCCGACCCCAATGATCTGCACCCCTGAGAGCCGCTCGTTGAAATACAGTGCGCTTACGGCAGCAAGTGTGATGACGTTGAAAATAACGAACATTACCGATGCGGTTGCGATATGGGTAGTTTTGAAGGATTGCACCAAAAAAAGGAGACCAATAAGGTACACAATGATACCCGCCGCGTACCAGGAATGTTTTCCGTTGATTGCCCAGAATTTGAAAACAATATCACCAATGGTAAGGATGGTTCCCCCAATAAAAAGAAGAAGCAGTGGATGCATAATGGTGTAGTATATCAAATCTTTGCCGATGTGTGAGGAGCGTGATTCTTGGGGGTGTCTCGTGTATACTATGAAAAATTGTAGAACACTATGAATGTACCCCCGTACTATGCTGTCGAAGACCGTGAGTTGCACCAAGTGCCCTATCACCGCGCCCCAGCAAATATCTCTGACCGGATCGCCCGTGGCTTCGTAAAGACTGCACTCGTATTTGCCAATGCATTCTTTCGCCGCCGCTATGGTCATCGCGCCATTGTTCTTGAAACGGTCGCCGCCGTGCCGGGTATGGTAGGGGGACTCTTTCAGCACTTAAAGTGCTTGCGCCGCTTTCGTGATGACCATGGCTGGATCCGCACGCTCGTGAACGAAGCGGAGAATGAGCGCATGCATCTCATGGTGTACGTTCATATCACCAAGCCAACATACCTCGAGCGGCTTGTTATCATTCTTGCTCAGGGAATATTTTTCGCCATCTATTTTTTGCTCTATCTGGTTTCGTCGCGCACGGCGCACCGCACGGTCGCGTATTTAGAGGAGGAGGCGGTACACAGCTATACCGTGTACCTTGAACAAGTCGAAACGGGTGAGGTGCCGAATCCTCCCGCGCCTGATATTGCAAAGAGGTATTGGAACCTTTCAGATGATGCTCGCCTGCGCGAGGTGATCATTGCTACGCGCAAGGACGAAATGATCCATCGTGACGTGAATCATGAGTTTGCTGACAAACTAAACGGCAAGCATGCCGAGCACGTGAGGATGCTCCCAGAAGAAACCGCAGCTCAGTAATAGTGCAGACAAGACGAAAGCCGGGTCTCGAAAAGGCCCGGCTTTTCGTTACCAGATTTACCGATTTTTACCAATGTGTGTTCCCGCGACAAACCCGGTTGTCCAGCAAAGCTGAAGAGAGAATCCGCCAGATGGCCGATTAATATTGAGCACGTCACCCAAAAGGTAGAGCCCTGGATGGAGGCGTGATTCCATTGCTTTGAAATCAACTTCGTCGAGCTCGACGCCGCCGTCAGCGATCACCGCTTTATCGAAGCCGAGCGTTCCGGTAATGAGGAAGGTAAGATGCTTGAGTGTGTGCGCGAGCAGGCGCCGTTCTTCTTTGGTGATCGAGTGCACCTTCTTTTCACCCAGAGCAAGTGCAGGGAGCGAGAGTATCGCGCGCGCAAGCGCGGTGGGGATGAGATCTGAGAGCGTATTTTTAAGGACTTTATTTTTGTTATCCTCAAAGAGAGCAATAAGTTTTGCATCAAGTGCGGCATCGTCGTCTGAAGGAAAGAGGTCGAGCGATGCTTCGACCGCACCCTGTTTCAAAAGTTTACTCACGGCAAATGATGCGTTGAGCACGGTGGGACCCGAGATGCCGAAGTGAGTAAAGAGAAGTTTCCCTTTTCTCCTCAGTGCGATCTTGCCATTTTGAAAAAATCGAATGCCGACAAGCGGAAGCGTGGTGCCCGCAAGTGTGTGCACCCACGAGGAGGTGGTGGTGAGCGGTACGATATTTGGATTGGGGCGGATGATGGTGTGTCCGAGTTTTCTTAAGAATGCGAAGCCATCGCCGGTCGAGCCGGTCTCCGGTGCTGCCATGCCGCCGGTCGCAACCGCCACAGCATGTGCGCGATATGACGCACCGCGTTTGGTGGTGACGAGAAATGTTCCGTGCGAATCTTCTTTGAGTGAGGCGACTGCCGTGTTCGTTTTTACTGTTACGCCGGCCGCGCGCACGTAGTGTTCCATTACGCGCGTCACGTCAGGTGCGGATTCTGTTTTGGGGAATGCGCGCTTGCGGTCTTCGATCTTGACGGGGAGTCCGTGATGCTCAAAAAAAGCAATTGTGTCTTTTGATGAGAATTTTGAAAACGGAGAGAAGAGATACTCCTTTGATTCGGGGAAGTTCTCCAAGAATGCTCGCACGTCAAATTCCGCATTGGTGACGTTGCATCGTCCACCGCCGGTGATGGAAAGCTTTTTGCCGAGCACGGGATTTTTCTCAAGGAGAAGCACGCGCGCGCCGAGCTCTGCCGCGCGCCCAGCGCACATCATGCCGGATGGTCCGCCGCCGATGACGAGAAGATCGTAGATTGTGGTGCTTGTTTGCTCATGCTTCTTCATACGGCAACTCTAGCAGAGGGGAGGGGGAATTGCTATGGCGTGCTTTGACAGTGCGGGGTGAGGTTGGTAGGGTTAGAGGAGAGAATTTTCTTTCAGAGGAGTATCAAACATGTGGCAGGACTTTTTAGGAGCACTTATGCTACTGTTCGGCGGTTCCGCGACCATTGCGTTTATTACACTGATAAGCAGGTTGTGGAAGAATCGACACGAGTGGAGATCGCATTACGAAAGCGATGTCAGAGAGGTTGTTGGGGTGAGTCGAAGAACGGGCGAGATAAAGACCATCAAGGTTCCGTCGGAGTCCAAAATCGATCGGATGCTACAACGGTAGATGGAGAGGTAAAGACAAACCGGCGCGGGTGCGCCGGTTTTTTGTGTGGGAAAAAAGAAGCCCCACGAGTTGTGAAGTCGCGGGGACTTCCTCGTAGGGCTTTGCGGCTAGTGGATGGTGACAATTACGTCGCCGTCGCTGTTTCCGTTACCGAATCGGCTCTCGCAGATACGCACAGCGCGACCGGCGATGTCTTTGAAGTCGTCGTAAGAAATGTTTACACCGTACTCTTCGAGAAGCACGTTGAGGTCATCGACCAAAGGTGTGTGCAAACGATTGGTGGCGTACTTCATGCGACGTTCTCCCACCTGCGTACCCGCGCCGTCGAAGATCTCGTAGCTGGTGTCGTCACGCGAAGTGGAACGAAACACCACCTTGATTTCTTCGCCGATACCGATCAACACACTAACAAGTAGTTGGTAGGTGAGATAGTCGGGCTCACCTGCATGCTTCGGATTCTTGCCATCCAGATTTGTTAAGACTTGCATTCCACGCCCTCCTTTTTGAATTAGTCGCCGGAATCGAAATCACTGTCGGACCCGTCATCGTCGCTGTCGTTAAACAGCATATCGCCGACAGCGGCTCCTGTAAGATCGCCACCCACGAGGGCGCCGATCATCCAGTTGTCAGTGACTGCGGCGACGGCAAGCGAAACAAAGAAACCGTCACTGCTATCTTCGTCATCGGATGCAATCTGGGCAGGATGGTTCGCTTCCTGCATTTGTTTGCAGTGGTGACGCGCACCTGACTGAATCTCTGCTGTGCAAAAACGGCATACTACCTGTGTCATGTGCAGACTCCTTGTGTTGTACAGGGGGAACTGTTTATATTATATCATGTGTTGGTTGTATTGTCAATTAGTGGAGGGATTTATTTTTGGGGAGGTTGTGAGAGTCGGCTACAAGTTTCACCTCGTCGTCGCTTGATGAACTCGCAGCCCGCCCCTCGCGGTTTTGCGTGCTCGCAAAACATAGCTGCGGTCTTCGACTCTCGCACGTGATGTGCGCAGGCACATCACTCATCTACACTCAAAAAACAAAAGCGCCCTTTGAGGGGCGCCAATGTTTTTACGAGTGGAGATGGCGAGAGTCGAACTCGCGTGCAAGAAGGAACCGAAAACGTGTCTACGATGCGTAGCGCGTTTCTTGGTGTCTCGACTCAGTGAATAGGAAGCGTGCAAAACTTCACTGTGCCATAGTTCCTTTGTTTCGCGCGTGTGTCGGAACAGCCACATGCGCTACACCTGATGAATGACGCTCCGTTCTGTGCCTCAGATCAAACACAGAGGGAACGGGGGCGTTACGCTAAAGCGTATGCCGGAGCGAAGCTTCCCATACCGAAGTATGGAGAGACAACGTTCTTTGCCTTTGCTACCAAATTGTTGGCAGGTATCGTTTTTCCGATGATTTTACGAGATCGTCGGCTCTCGGCGTCGCGCGTTTTCGCGATCGATCTTCTTGTCGATGCCGTGCATCCCCATGTCAATGTGCGTACTATTCTCCTCCTTTGAGTGCGCGGTGTGCTTCACGCTCTGCATCACGCTTTTTGATCGTTTCGCGCTTGTCGACATTCGACTTTCCGCGAGCGATTCCCAAAGAGAGTTTTAATACGTGTGCTTTATTATACACCGAAAGTGGCACCATTGTCAATCCCTTGGTGCCTTCAGCGTGGCCGAGTTTGGCGATCTCTTTTTTAGAGAGAAGGAGTCGGCGCGCCCTGCGAGAATCATACTCTTTGGGCGTGTTTTTTTCCTGAAAGGGCGGAATATGCATGTTGATCAGGAACGCCTCGCCCCCGCGCACCACCACGTGTGATCCGTCGAGCGATCCTTGGCCTTTGCGGAGCGCCTTCACCTCAAACCCAAGCAGTTCAATACCCGCCTCGTAGGTCTCTAGGATCTCGAAGCGGAAGTGCGCCTTGCGGTTATCGATAAGGGCTGACATATGCGCATGGTAGCAGTGGGGAGGGTGTTTGACAAACAAAAGTTCGAGGCGTACTGTTTTTTCGGGACGTACAACAAGAGAGGGTGATATGCTAGAACAGCTAGAGTGGGCGGTGGGGACGGGCATTACGATTGCGGCGCTTTATGGGGCAGTGCGATTCCATCGTCGCTGTCCGGAGTGCACACGGTGGCTGCTTGTTCCGTTCAAGGAGCACACGGAGAAAGGTCCGTTCGTGGAAGCAACGTTCGAACAAAAACGATGCACCGGGTGTGGCTTTATCAGGAAACCGACAACGTGAGACCATAACAAACTTCACAGAGCAACTTCACAGGATCATAAGACCCGTCATTCGACAATGGATGACGGGTCTTTCTTTGCTTCAATATCCCCACAGGTTCGTGTATACTTGGGGTTCATAAAGCGAACCCAACCATGGAAACTCAAAAAGGGAAAAAATCGAGTGGGGGCAGTGGAAAACGGCGCATGGGCGGCGGTAAATTGCCTATGCCCCAAGGCCCAAAACAGCAGTTCGTGGTAAACATTCTCAATGCCGTCCTAATCTTTTTGGTGATCGCCACTGTGTATTCATTGGTCGCTGATCGTGCGGAAAAGGTTGAGGAGGTGCCGCTCTCGACACTCGCGCAGAATATCAATGAAGGCACCGTGCGTTCGATCGCAGTCGAGGGCGGGGAGCTCTCGATCACGTATACTGATGAGACCAAAAAGAAGAGCAAAAAGGAAGTAGAGAGCTCTCTCTCAGAGACGCTTGCAAATTATGGTGTGACAGCGGAAAAGCTCGCACCGGTCAATCTTGAGATCAAAGCACCTTCGGGGTTCGGCTACTGGGCACTCAACCTTTTGCCGTTCCTGCTCCCGATCATTTTGATCGTGCTCTTCTTCTGGCTCATTTCACGCCAGGTCAAAGGTGCGGGTATGCAGGCATTCACGTTCGGACAATCAAAAGCGCGCATGATCGATCCGAATGACAAAAATCAGCGCGTGATGTTCAAGGACGTTGCGGGTGTGAAAGAAGCAAAAGAAGAACTCGTCGAGATCGTGGACTTCTTGAAGAACCCAAAGAAGTTTTTGGATATCGGTGCACGTATTCCTAAAGGGGTGCTCTTGGTGGGCGCACCGGGAACAGGGAAGACCATGCTCGCGCGTGCTGTCGCCGGCGAGGCAGGGGTGCCGTTCTTCATCATTTCCGGATCGGAATTCGTTGAGATGTTCGTCGGTGTCGGCGCATCACGCGTCCGCGACCTTTTTATGATGGCAAAGAAGTCCGCTCCCGCAATCATTTTCGTGGATGAGATCGACGCTGTAGGGCGTGTGCGCGGGGCAGGGTTGGGCGGTGGCAATGACGAGCGCGAGCAGACCCTCAACCAGATCCTCGTTGAAATGGACGGCTTTGAGCCGAACGAGAAGGTAATCGTCGTGGCGGCAACGAACCGGCCCGACGTGCTTGATCCGGCGCTCCTTCGCCCTGGGCGCTTCGATCGCCGCGTGACGCTTGATCTCCCTGATATAAATGACCGCGAAGCGATCTTGAATATCCACGCAACCAAAAAACCGCTTGGTCCTGATGTAGTATTGCGCGTTGTTGCAGAACGTACGCCGGGATTCTCCGGCGCCGACCTCGGCTCTCTCATGAACGAAGGCGCCATTCTTGCTGCGCGCGAGGATCGCAAAGAGATCACGCAGTACGATCTCATCCGTTCGATCGAAAAGGTGATGCTTGGACCTGAGCGCAAATCGCACCTCCTTTCCAAGAAAGAAAAAGAGGTGACGGCATACCACGAGGCGGGGCATGCGCTCATTGCGTCAGTGCTCCCCGACGCGGATCCGGTGCACAAGATCTCGATCATTTCCCGCGGGCACGCCGCTGGGTATACGCTTAAACTTCCACTCGAAGAGCGCCGCATGCAAACGCGCAAAGTCTTCCTCGACGATATCGCTGTGTCACTCGGCGGGTATGTTACAGAACTCGCACTTTTCGGTGATCTCACCACCGGACCATCAAGTGACCTTCAGGTGGCGGCAGCGCTTGCGCGTGATATGGTCACCAAGTACGGAATGTCAGAGGTGCTGGGCCCGGTCGCGTTCGAGAGTGGCGGGCGCGTGATCGGGGGCAGAGTATTGGCTGACCGTGAGTACTCCGAAGCAATGTCGAAGGCGATCGACGATGAAGTGTCACGCATTATTACCGATGCACGCCATCGTGCCGAGGAAGTAATCACCACGCACCGCAAGGCGCTCGATGCGATCGCGCGGGAGCTCGTGGATAAGGAGACCATAGAACGCGCCGAATTCGAGCAGCTCTTGGTGCTCAATGGCATCAAGCCGAAAAAAATAGAGGAGGAAATGCTCGGGTAGAGGGTACGGCATACGCCCGTAGATTGATGGCTAGAGTACCAAACTTTACATGCCAAGCGAGTCACAATTGAAAATTCCTGTCCGCCCGTAGCTCAGTTGGTTAGAGCGCCAAGCTTATACCTTGGTGGTCCTTGGTTCGAGTCCAAGCGGGCGGACAGGGATTTGCAGTTCACTCGAAGCGCGCCCGTACATTCATGAGCACATTCGCCATAAAACTGATCGCGGTTGTTACGATGGTCATCGATCATGTCGGTCTTTTCTTTTTCCCGGGTGTTACTGAACTACGCATGATCGGGCGCATTTCATTCCCGCTTTTTGCATGGCTTATTGCGAACGGTGCAGAGCATTCAAAAAATACTACCCTCTACTTAAAGCGTTTGGCGATACTGGCGCTTGTTTCACAGATCCCGTTTTTCTTCGCTAACAATCTTATCGGCGTTGACCCCATGCTCTTAAACGTGGTGTTCACACTTGCGCTCGGACTTGCAGCGATCATGGGTACAAAACGTTACGATGATACGCCTACTCGCGCCGTGATCATTGGCGCTTTCGCGTTCGTTGCGCAGATGATTAATTCCGATTACGGCGCACTGGGCGTGCTCTCGATCGTCGCATTCTCGCTCTTTGCGAAATATCCCAAGCGGCTCATTGCCGCACAGATGCTGATCTTTTTCTTCCCCGCGATCGCGATAATCACCGAGTTTTTCATGGTCGGCGCGCGTGAAGGTCTCTATCTCCCGATCGGCTGGATGGCGATCTTTGCGCTCCCAATTATTCTTGCCTACAACAACCGCGAGGGTATAAAAGCACGTAATTTTTTCTATATCTTTTATCCGCTTCAGTATGTTGTTCTCTATATCGCGAAAGTAATGCTCTAGGTAGTGTTGACATAACCGCGTCCTGACAAAACATTTAAATTTCGAGCGAAAGACGAGATGGAGGTCGAGGCGTATCGAGATACGGCGAGGCCGAAGCGAAGTGTTGTAGCCGAAATTTCAGTGTTTTGGCGGACGAGCCTGGGTGCGAGGCTTCTTTTGCGACGGTTATGTCAACACTGCCTAGGGGAAAATCACTCAAAGTGCCCTGTTTTGTTCGTGTGATCAACACGCGCTTTTAAGTGCGGCACTCCGGAAAGTTCAGGGTCGTTCGCGATGATTGCGCGCGCCTCTGCGCGCGCCGCTTCAACAAGTTTTAAATTGCGAATCGCTTCCATGCCGATATCCGAGATGCCGGATTGACGCATGCCCGAAAGTTCTCCCGCGCCGCGAATCATTAGGTCTTTTTCAGCAAGCTCAAATCCGTTCTTTGCACCGACGATTGCTTTGAGACGGGTAAGCGATGATGCCGATTTGGTGTCTGTAAAGAGGAAACAGTGCGCTTGGTGCGTACTGCGCGCAATACGTCCACGGAGTTGATGGAGCTGTGCTAGGCCGAAGCGTTCCGCGCCCTCGATCACCATCATGGTGGCATTGGGGACATTGACGCCGACCTCGACCACGGAGGTAGCAACAAGAATATGGATGTCACCACGCGAGAATTTTTCCATCACCGCTTCTTTTTCTTTGGGAAGCAGTTTCCCATGAAGAATACCGATCTCGTAGTGTGGGAAGACATCTTTTTTGAGGCGTTTTGCTTCTTCGGTCACCGACGTTGCGTTGAGCGCGAGTGCTTTGGTCGGATCGGGCTCGTCGATGCGCGGGCAGATCACATAGGCCTGTCGTCCTGCGGCAAGTTCGCCGCGGACCGTCTCGTACACACCCTTGCGTTCACTGGGAAGAATGATGCGCGTGGCGACCGGAAGACGGCCGGGGGGCAATTCGTCGATCACGGAAAGGTCGAGGTCGCCGTAGATCGTGAGCGCAAGCGTGCGCGGGATCGGCGTTGCGGTCATGGAAAGGAGATGCGGTACGCGCTCTCCTTTGCGGAGAAGCTTTGCGCGCTGCATCGTGCCGAAGCGGTGCTGTTCATCCACAATAGCGAGTGCCAAGTGGCGGAATGCAACTGTTTTTTCGATGAGCGCATGCGTGCCGATTACAATAGAAAGCTCGCCATCTTTGAGGAATCGCAAGAATTGCGTGCGTGAGATCGGCGTGGTTCCCGAAGGGTCGACCTTGGAGGGGAATTTTACGCACCCGCTTCCGGTAATAAGCCCGATCCCGATGCCGGTTCCGTGAAAGTACTCAAGGAAGCTCTCAAAGTGCTGACGTGCAAGGATTTCGGTGGGTGCCATGTAAGCAACCTGGAGTCGCGCGAAGCGGTTGTCGGGCGGTGCGCAGGAGATTGCCGCGTACGTTGCGATCGCTGCGACCGCGGTTTTGCCTGAGCCGACATCGCCTTCGATCAATCGTGCCATGGGGCGTTCAGTTGCGATATCGGTAAGCGCTTCGTCAATGACGCGGCTTTGGGCGCGGGTTAAGGGAAAGGGAAATCTTTTAGTGAACGTGGCGAGTGCCTCAGGGGTGATAGGTGCCGAAAATGCCTGGCGGGAATTGTAGAGGGCGCGGTCACGCATGCGGGCGAGCTGGATCACGAAGATCTCTTCGAATGCGAATCGTTTGCGCGCCGCCGTGGCGTCCGGTTCCTTTTGCGGCGCGTGGACCCATACGAGCGCGGTCGAGAGAGAGGGAAGATGGTAGCGTTTTAAGATCTCTTCAGGGATTGGATCGGCGATTTGTTCATGTATACCTTTTTTGATGAGCGTTTCAATGTGATGCCGAAGCCAGAGTGAGCTCACCCCCTGTGTTTCGGGGTAGATCGGGAGCATCGCTTCGGGCTGGTCGATGGTTCCAAAAAGCGATGACGAAGAATCAGGTATATCCGCAAGCGGTTCGATGCGCGGATTGGCGAGGTAGAGTTCGCCTTTGCGTTCTTGGATCGTCCCCGAAACCTTGACGGCGCTTCCCGGATGGAGCGTTTTGGCAATGTAGGGCTGGTGGAACCACACCGCTTTGATGGATCCGCTCCCATCCTCGATTTGTGCTTCACCCATGGGAATTCTGGTGCGAAATCCGCGTGATGTTTTTACCGAGGCAACGCGTCCGTAGATTGTTGCGGTGTCGCCTTTAGAAAGTCCCGAAATGGCGCTCTCTCTGCCACGCATTTCGTATCGCGCGGGGAGGTAGAGTAAGAGATCGCGTGCCGTAACAATGCGTAGGCGGGAGAGTGCCTTTTTCTGGTCTGGGCGAATAGCAAAGAGGTCACTCAAAGGGGTGTCAGGAGAGATCTCTACGGCACGTTTCATCAGGGAATTGTAGCATGGGCCTGTTTGCGAGAAGAATGGCAGAGAATTGCTTGATATGATAGAGTAGCCGAGTAAATAGGAAGTAAATACGGAGACGTGGCTGAGTGGTCGAAAGCGCCTCACTGCTAACGAGGTATCCTTTAACCGGGATCATGGGTTCGAATCCCATCGTCTCCGCCCGTACAAACATTAGCGTCCGCAAGGGCGCTTTTTGTTTGTTGGGCGGAGACGAGGAAGCCAACTGCTTGGCTTCCGTATGGGATTCGAAAAGGTTCTCCCTTATTTTTGACGATGTACTCATCGGAAAAAATGGGAAACCTGTACTGCTCCGGTACGGAGAGAATCCCATCGTCTCCGCAAATCTAATGCGCCACGGCGGCAAGTAGCACCTCACGTGCCCCGGCACACTTGAGCACTTTTTCTGCTTCGCGGAGGGTTGCGCCCGTCGTTGCAACGTCATCAATGAGAATGACGTCCCTCCCGGCAATTTTTTCCTGAGCGTCAGGGTGAAGTGCGAAGGCGCCAACAATGTTACGCGCCCGTTCCCGTTTGTCCTTGATGTGCGCCTGTGCCGGTGTGTCCTTGATGCGTTTAAGGACATTTTGTTCATACACGCAGGAAAATAATGCTGTTTCTGCAAGGGTTTGCGCCAGTAGCGCCGCTTGGTTATATCCGCGCGAACGTTTACGGGATGGGTGAAGGGGTATCGGTATGATCAGAGGATCCTGAAATGTTCCGTACGTTATTTTTTCGGAGATCTCCTCGGTAAGTCTTTCACTCAGTGCTTCTGCACATACGCGTACGACCACGGTGCGTCCGCGATATTTTAGATGGTGAATCAGGCTGCGCACACGCGGATCTCTGAAACTCCACGGTGCGATAAGCGTATCAGAGTGTTCCGGTTCGACGATCGTACGCGCGCACGCTGTGCAGAGTGGAGTTTTTTGCGCGTTGCATCCGGCACACGAAATAGGGAAGAGCATGCTGACAATCTCCCGGAGCAGACTCTGTGTTATGTGGATAACTTTTGCGCCAAAAGAACGTCGCATAGCATGATTCTATGCTAAAATACTAGCATAGAATCATGCCCAACCCTTTTGAAAAGTTACTCAAGTGGAATCCCAGAACAGTCTTCGCGAAGAAGCGCGTCCTCGGTATTGATATCGGCGCATCGGCGATCAAAGTAATCGAGCTCGAGAAAGATGGCGGTGGAAGAGCGCTCCTTAAAAACTATGGAGAGCTTGCTCTCGGTCCGTACTCACCGGAGGGTGTTGTCGGACAAGCGACGAACCTGTCACTCGAAAAGATTTCACAAGCATTGCAGGACGTTTTTCACGAAACAGGTATCATTCCTCATGCTGGCGCGATTGCGTTTCCCCTAGGGCCAAGCTTCCTTTTGGTCATCGAGCTTCCGAATGCGGATCGGCGGCAGGTCGAGACTATGATCCCTTTTGAGGCCCGCAAGTACATCCCGGTCCCCGCCGCGGAGGTGCAGTTGGGGTGGCAGATCATTCCAGAAAAAAGCAGTGCGCTCGCGGCGGCAAACGCGCCGGATCAGAAAGAAAAGAAAATTGAAGTGCTCCTTGCGGCGGTACACAACGACACTATTGCAAAGTACAAAGAGATCGCCAAGCGTGTAGGTCTCGAGAATGCTTCGTATGAGATCGAGGTGTTCAGCGCTATTCGGTCAGTCATCGGGCGAGACACCTCACCGCTCATGATCCTTGATATGGGCGCGGCGACGACCAAGCTTGCCATGGTGGAATGGGGAATTATCCACAGCTCCCACATCATCAATATGGGTTCACAGGACATCACGAATGCGCTCTCGACAGGTTTGAGTATTCCAAAAGGCGAAGCAGAACAAGCAAAAAGGGATTACGGATTAGCGGGAATGCCGAATGACCCGCACTTCGCGGAAGCGATCACGCTTCCGCTCGGGCAGATCTTTTCCGATGCAAGCAGGGTGTTGTCAAATTACGAAAGGAGGTATAATAAAAAAACGAGCAAAGTTATTTTGACTGGCGGCGGGGTGATGTTAAAAGGATTGCTCGAATTTGCGCAGAAGAATTTTGATACTGACGTAGTGATGGGGAATCCGTTTGAGCGTGTCGAAACTCCGGCATTCATGGAAACGACACTCAAGGATGCAGGGCCCGAGTTTGCTGTTGCTATCGGATTGGGACTTAAGGCACTGCAGGAAGGTTAATTACAATTGCACTTTTCAAAAGATCTATGGAACGAGATACCAACATCGCATTCATTCCGAAAGCACCGCTTACCACGGGTGGTTCGTCGTCCCGCCCTACGAGCATTTTTTTCATTGTAGGAATACTCACCTTCTTTTCTGTGGTGGGTGCAGCAGGCGGACTTTTTGTGTACAAAAATGTGCTTGAGAAGCATTTGAGTGAACAAGAGGCAAGGATCGCAGAACTCCGTTCTGACTATGACAAGAACGCAGAACGTGCAGAAGTGATTCGCCGCGCAGAAGAATTGGGTATTCAGGTGGGTTCAGTGAAGGCGCTCTTGAACGAACACCTCGTCTTGACGCCACTCTTTGATTTTCTTGAAGCCCACACCTTAAAGGAGGTGCAGCTCGCTTCATTTGCGTTCGAGAAAGATGCCGAAGCCGGAGCACTTACGGTTGAATTGGGTGCAGTCACCACGAGCTACATGACCGCAGCGCTTCAGCGCGAGGAGCTTAAGCAATGGACCGCGGCGTTTCAAAAAAAGGATGCGCCGCTCTGCAATGGAGCCGGACAAGATCCATGCCTCGTATCTTCGCTTACGATCTCCACGCCGGAGCTTACCGAGGAGGGGAGCGTTTCTTTTACGATCACGCTCGACCTCAACCGTGAGGCGCTCCGCTACGCGCGTTCGGTCGCCCCCGCAACTCCCGTAGCGGATACTGCCGCCGTAGATAGTGCGCCGGCGCTTGAGGTTACCGAGATTCAAACAACTAACTGATTTTTATGCGCAACCCTTTTATCCCTATTATTTTGTTCATCCTCTCCGGAGCAACGTATTTTGCATTCATTGCGCCAACATGGGAGGAGGTAGGCAGTATCAAAGAACAACAGGAATCCGCCCAGGGTACTATCACGCAGGGCGAAGAACTGAAAACGCTCGTCGCTGATATCTCTGAAAAGGTGAAGCGGTTCGAAGAAGAGGACCCTCAGGGGCGTATTGGGGCGATCCTCCCTCTTGAAATAGATGAAATTCTTTTCCTGAATGATATCAGCGCGCTTGCAGGGAACCGCGGTCTTCAGACGAAAGGCCTCATGCTTGAGGCCAAGAGCGATGATGCACCGAACAATGAGGCAGAACCACAGAAAAAAAACGAACGCGCGACACGCACGGTCGCATTTTCGGTTTCAGCAACATACCCGCAATTCGTTGATTTTTTACGAGAAATAGAACAGAACTTGGTACTCCTTGAAATAGAAAATATTGAATTTGCAGCAGTTTCTGAGGAGGCGCCTAAGTCGTCAGGCAGTACTTCCAAAACAAGCAGTCCGTCAGCGTATGATTATTCGGTAATTTTGCGGACCATCTCGGTACAATAATTGTTATGAAAACACTACCACCTATTGTACGAAATATCGGCGCAGGAGTTTTACTCGCACTCCTTCTTTTCTTTGCATACAAATTTACGTTAGGGAAAGAGGATGCCGCAGGGCCTCTTGTAGAGCAAGGGCCGGTATCCACTGTACGGCAAAGTGTGGGGAGCATGTCGAGTGCTCAAATGAGCGATGCCGCTGCCATTGCGGAGGCACACTCACGACTAAACGATCTTTCAGAGATTGATACGTCCATTCTGGATGACGAAGTGATTCGTTCATTGAAAGATGCACGAATACCGCTTTCTGTGGGTGAACTCTCAGAAGAGAACACCGGTCGAGACAATCCTTTTGCTCCGGCAACACCAAGTAGGTCAAGTTCCGCGCGGTGATCATTGCCATGGTTGGCTGTTCTTTTGAATCATGACGCTTCTCGAGCATATAATTTCGCGCGGATTACTTAAACCCGAAAATGTTTCGGCTGTTGAAACGCGTATTGCCGAGGGTGTAAGTTTTGAACAAGCACTCCTTGATGCAGGCGCCGATGCGCAAGCGCTTCTTGCTGCGCGCGCAGAATTCTATGGATTGCCTACGCGCGACCTCGGAGGCAAAAGTATTCCCTCCGAGACGCTCAGGTATCTTCCTGAGGAGTCTGCCGCACACTATCGATTTGTTCCGCTTGGTGTTGAAAACAACGTTATTGCCGTTGGGGTGACGGACCCGGAAAATATAGCAGCAAAAGATGCACTGCAGTTCATTTCAATACGAACCGGTAAACCATTCAAGCTTTATCTGATCTCAGAAAAAGATTACCTTGCCGCCGCGGAAGGGTATAAAGGACTTACTGTTGAGGTGGAAAAAGCAGTTTCGGAGTTGGAGAAGGACATAAAAGACGATGGATCAGGTACGGAGCTCATTAAAAACGAGCCGATCGAGAATGAAAAGAAGGATGGCAAGATCGATACCAAGATCGTCGAAGATGCCCCGGTCACCAAGATCGTTGCCGTGATCCTTCGCCATGCCACCGAAGGAAATGCATCTGACGTACACATTGAACACACGGGAGACAAGGTACGTGTACGGTTTCGCGTGGACGGTGTTCTGTACACGAGTATTATTTTGCCGCCCGCGGTCCACAATGCCGTGGTTGCCCGTATTAAGATCTTGACGAGTCTCCGTCTCGACGAGAAACGTAAGCCGCAAGACGGTCGCTTTTCGGCGCGCATCGATGGACGCAAGATCGACTTCCGTGTTTCAACATTTCCTGCCTACTATGGCGAGAAGGTGGTGATGCGTATTCTTGATCCCGAAAAAGGTATGAAGGCCATTGATAAGATGGGACTCACAAGCCGCCATGAGGCGACCTTGCGCCGAGGGCTCGACCTTCCGTATGGAATGATCCTCATCACCGGACCAACAGGATCAGGAAAGACCTCGACACTCTATTCAATGATCAGTGAGATCGACCGCGAAACCGAGAACGTAGTGTCACTTGAGGATCCGGTCGAGTACAACATTGGCGGCATGAACCAGTCTCAGGTGCGGCCTGAGATCGACTACACCTTTGCGAACGGTCTCCGGTCGATTCTTCGTCAAGACCCGGATGTCATCATGGTGGGAGAAATTCGCGACAAAGAGACGGCACAGCTCGCCATTCAAGCGGCACTGACCGGTCATTTGGTGTTTTCGACACTGCACACCAATAGCGCCGTCGGCGCGATTCCGCGTTTAGTTGACATGGGTGTTGACCCGTACCTTATCGCCCCAACGCTCTCACTCGTCATTGCCCAGCGTCTCGTACGCACACTGTGCCCTGACCCAACGGGGAAGAAGGCGATTCCGGTTGAAGGCGGGGTCAAGGCGATGCTCGACCATCAGTTTGCCGACCTCCCCGAAGAATTTCGTAAAGAGGTTCTCGTGGGCGATACATTTTATGAAGCAGTACCTACACCTGACTGCCCAAGCGGAACACGTGGCCGCATGGGTGTCTTTGAAATGCTTGAGATTGATAAAGATATCGAAAACATCATCTTGAAAAATCCCGTTGAGCCGGAGATCTGGAAGGTGGCCCGCGCAAAAGGCATGACGACCATGAAAGAAGACGCGATGCATAAAGCACTCCGCGGGATCGTGCCTTTTGAAGAAATCTACAAGGTGTAATATACTTTACCTATGACCGATACCGTAAAAGCAAAGATCCTGATCATTGATGACGATCAATTTCTCCTCGACATGTACACGATCAAATTCAAGCAATCGGGATTTGATGTGCATGCAAGTATGGGGAGTGTCGATGCACTGAGTAAATTGAAAAATGGCCTTGTTCCTGACGTGATCCTTTCCGACATTGTAATGCCGGCAATGGACGGATTCGAATTGATCGACACCGTCAAAAAGGATAACCTCGCACCGCACTCATGTTTTGTGGTCCTCTCAAATCTTGGCCAGCGTTCGGATATAGAAAAAGGAAAGCAGCTCGGCGTTGATGGGTACATCGTCAAAGCATCCGCAACACCATCTGAGGTGGTTGCAAAAGTCACCGAACTTATTAATGAGAAAGCGTGCCCTAAACCATAAACCCTATGACCGACTATCGAGCTGAAGTTGCAGATCTGGTAAATATTGTGGTACGCGAAGGGGCATCGGACCTCCATCTTTCCGCGGGGCGACACCCAATGATCCGCGTCGCGGGCAACCTCATACCGCTCGTCAAGAAGCCGGTTCTCACCAAAGAAGATCCGCTCGGTATCCTCGATGTGATCCTTTCAACTGAACTCAAAAAAGAGTTTCTCGCCGAACAAGAAGTTGATTTCTCGTACGAGCACGAAAAATCAACACGATTTCGAGGAAATGCATTTTTCCAAAAAGGAGTTGCTGGGATCGCGCTCCGCGTCATTCCCAACGAGATCAAGACTATTGCAGATCTGCGCCTCCCCAAGATCATTGAAACGTTTGCGCGTCGCAAACAAGGGTTTTTCCTCGTGGTGGGTCCGGTGGGACAGGGAAAATCAACGACGCTTGCCGCAATGATCGAGCTCATTAACAATGAGCGTGCGGAACACATTGTCACGATCGAAGATCCGGTTGAATACATCTTCAAAGAAGATCGATCGGTCATTGATCAGCGCGAGGTGGGGATTGATACGAAAGATTTCCATTCAGCACTGCTTTCGGCATTTCGTCAGGATGTGGACGTTATCATGATCGGTGAAATGCGTGGACCTGAAACCATGTCTGCCGCGGTTACCGCCGCTGAGACTGGTCACCTGGTGCTCTCAACGCTCCACACAAACAATGCGGCGCAGACAATCGATCGTATTATTGACTCGTTTCCTGCAGAGCAGCAATCGCAGATTCGCGTACAGCTTGCAGGGAGTTTGATCGCGATTTTCTCACAGCGCTTGGTGCCCAAAGTCGCCGGCGGCCTGGTTCCTGCGTACGAGCTTCTCATCAACAATAACGCGGTCTCAAGCCTTATTCGCGAAGGGCGCACGCACGAGATCAATATCGTGATCGAGACCGGACTTGAACAGGGAATGATCGACATGAACCGCTCCCTTGCAGAATTGGTCCGCCGCGGAGAGATCACGGTGGAGAATGCGTTCCTTCACTCCTTTAACCCAAAATCGCTCGAAAAGCTCATCTAATCTTTTACCATGCTCTTCTTCTATAAAGCACTTACGCGTTCGGGTGAGGAGCGACAAGGTAGCGTTGATGCACCCACGCAAGATGCCGCTGTAGCGGCGGTCCAGCGCAAGGAACTCATTGTAGTGGCGATCAAGCCGGCAGAATCCCAATCATTCTTCGATAAAGACCTTTCGTTCCTCAACCGTATTTCACTTAAAGATGTGGTGGTGCTGTCGCGTCAGATTGCCACACTCTTTGAGGCGCACATCTCAGCGCTTCGTGCGTTCCGTCTTCTTGCCGCAGAAGCGGATAATCCTGAACTGGGGAAAAAGCTCACGCAGATCGCCGATGATGTTCAGAGCGGTATTCCGATCTCGCAAGCACTCAACAAGCACCCGGCGGTATTTTCAGATTTCTATGTTTCGATGGTGCGTTCTGGAGAAGAGTCAGGAAAACTCTCCGAAACGTTTCTCTATTTGGCGGATTACCTTGATCGTTACTACGAATTGGCGGCAAAAACCAAACACGCCCTCATCTACCCGGTATTTGTGATCGTGGTGTTCTTTGGAGTTATGATCGGCATGATGACGTTTGTGGTGCCGAAACTTGCCGAGATCATTAAATCGAGTGGACAAGATATCCCTATGTACACCAAGATTGTTCTGGCTATATCGGACTTTTTAGTGAATTATGGCCTCTTTGCTGCTTTAGCTGCGGTCATTGCTGCGTTCACCGTTTGGTACTACAGTAAAAAGGGATTTATTTCGTTCTCAAGAATGAAACTTTCAGTACCGGTGGTGGGTGATCTGTATCGCAAGTTGTACCTCTCACGCATTGCGGACAACCTCTACACGATGCTTACCAGCGGTATTCCGATTCTTCGCGCCGTTGAGGTGACGGCGACGGTGGTGGGGAACAATGTGTATGAAAAGATTCTGCGCGATACACACGAAGCGGTCAAAGGAGGCTCGCCGCTCTCAGATGCTATATCGCACAATGATGAGATCCCGCGCATTATGATCCAAATGATCAAAGTGGGTGAGGAAACCGGAAAGATCCCGGACATGCTGGGGAAGTTGGCAATATTCTACAAGCGTGAAGTTGACGGTGCAGTGGACTCTCTTGTGGCGTTGATCGAGCCGATCATGATCGTGATGCTTGGTCTTGGTGTCGGTACTGTTCTTGCGGCGGTTCTCATGCCGATCTACAACATTGCAGGAGGAATTTCATAAAATAGGGAGCGGAACAACGTGGAGCGACCATATTTTATGCAAACCGAGCACTAAATCATTTCCCGCATGTTCTACGTGTATGTTCTCAAAAATGGAAGAGATGGTGGTACGTACATTGGCTATACAAATGATCTCAAAAGAAGACTGGTAGAACATGCGGGGAAACAACCTGAACTTGTGTACTATGAGGCATATAAGGATAAAATGGACGCACAGGAGCGAGAACGCAAGCTTAAACAACGAGGGTACGGAATCAGGTGATTAAGAAGCCGAATAGGGAACAGTCTGAAATGATTTAGTGCTCGGTGCTCAAAAATTACAGTCGCCTCCTAAATGCTCGGCTCTTTATTTTTGGCACTTATCCACACCTCATTCCTTGTATTGTGAGCATTCTGGTATAATAGACACTAGACGTGCGAACGTGCGTATGTGCTTTCCGTGAACGAAGGTGAGTAATTAGTAAGTAGGACTTTTTACACAAAAATTATAAAAAAGTTTTTGTGTAAAAAGTCCCTAGTAACAAGTTTAATTATTAGTATGTCAAATACGAAACGAGGTTTTACCCTCATCGAACTTCTCGTCGTGATCGCCATTATCGGCGTTCTCGCATCAGTGGTTCTTGCATCGCTTAACACGGCCCGCTCAAAGGGTGCTGACGCGGCAATCAAGGCAAACTTGAATGGAATCCGTGCGCAGGCGGAACTTTACTATGACGGTACAGGTGCGAACACGTATGGTGCAACTGCTTTTGCGGAAGCAACATGTGCAAGTAACGCAACTGGAAACATTCTTGCAGACACGAACGTAAAAGCAGCAATCAATTCAGCAAACACTTCAGCTGGCGGTACTATCACGACGAACGCTTATACATTGACCCGCTGTGGCGTCTCAACGACATCATGGGCAATTGCTACGACGTTGAAATCAGACACGACCGACGCGTGGTGTATTGATAGCTCAGGAAACTCGAAACTTGTTGCAACCGCAGCAAGTGACGCGCTGACAGTTTTGGGTACAGGAACATCAGCCGACCCGTTCCTTTGCGGAGCATAATTCTCCTGAAAGGTCTCTAGTCACCAAGGATGGTCCTTGGAAAAATTCAGGTGTGGTATACACAATCACACTGAAAACAAAAAACCCGCCAAAGGCGGGTTTTTTGTTTTCAGTGATATACTACAAAGCAATGATAGAAGATATCGGTCTACGTAACTTTTTTCCAATACTGCTAGTGCTTTTTCTTCTCGGTCTTTTTATCGGCAGTTTCCTCAATGTCGTGACGGTTCGATACAACACGGGGCGGAGCATGGTCACGGGCCGATCAATGTGTTTCTCGTGCGGGAAGACGCTCAAATGGTATGAGCTTGTTCCTGTAATAAGTTTTGTGCTTCAAGGAGGGAGGTGTCATGGATGTAAGAGCAGGATTTCGTGGCAGTATCCGGCTGTGGAGTTTTTGACCGGAATGCTTTTTGCACTCGTATGGGTCTTTGTGCCCGTTGCGCAAGCAGATCCGCTTGCGCTTGCGTATTATCTCATCATGATGGCGCTACTGGTCGCCATTACGGTGTATGATCTTAAGCACCAAATCATCCCCGACGCGTTCGTGTACGCATTTGCGGCACTCGCACTCGGGTATTTTGTGCTGAACACAGAAAATTTTGATGCGATACTTTCAATACCGGCACTCTACACCCTCCTTGCAGGACCGTTCCTTGCGCTTCCGTTTGCGGCACTCTGGCTTGTTTCCAAGGGGCGATGGATCGGCTTGGGTGATGCGAAGCTTGCGCTCGGCATTGGTTGGTTCTTGGGGCTCCCGCTCGGTGGATCCGCGATCATCCTCTCGTTTTGGGTCGGTGCGGCGGTAGGCCTCCTCCTCATTGCGGCGAGTCATGCGCATGCCCACATTACGCATGCAAAAACTTTTTCACTCAAGAGCGAGATCCCCTTCGGCCCTTTCATGATCCTAGGAATGCTCGCCGTACTTTTTAGCGGCCTCAACGTATTTGATCTTGGCGGATTGTTTCCGATGCCATTTTAGTGAACAGCGCTCTCCACAGGGGCGCGTGACAAAAGAAGGTGTTATGCATGTTACAATATTCACATGTGGCGTACGCTCATGAAAGCTAAAATGGCAGCGCGATCAAAAAGGGGATTTACCTCCACACCATTTGTGCTTTCGCTCGGCTTCTACAAGCGAATGAAAGGAGGAATGCGCTCACTGAGCACCGCGTGGGCGCGTGGTGAAGCGTCGGGGGCCCGAATAAAAGCAAAAGCACGAATGGTGTCGGGGTTTACCCTCGTGGAGCTTCTGGTGGTCATGACGCTCATTCTTTTCATTACCGTATATTCTATTAGTGGGTATTTCCCGTTCATCACCAAGATCGAGTATGAAAATGTGGTAATGGATACGGCACTCAATATTCGCGAGTATCAGGTTTACGGTATTGGTACAAAACAGAGCACGGCAAACGTGTTTAACTACGCGTATGGTTTTCATGCCGAGCCGAACGGGACAGGGATCATATTTTTTCAGGACACACTCCCCGATGTTGATGGTGTTCCTGACGACACTGATGGCGACGGGCTTTACGGAAGCGGGTCTGCGTGCGTAACTCCCGAATGCCTCAAACTCGTGTCGATGAACGGATATATCGTAAGTGGCATAGGTCTTCTGAGTGGGAGTACGTGGAGTAGTGCAGTAAGCGCTGTTGACGTCACATTTAAGCGTCCTTATCTTGACGCGAAGATATTGTCGGGCGGCACGCAGTACGATCAGGCAAATATTTGTATCACCGATACGGCAAATGTGGTCACGAGATATGTAAAGATCCAAATATACCGTACTGGGCAAATTTCTACCACCATAACGACAAATCCTACACTGTGTCAAAGCCTATGAGCATGAAATTTTTACGTAATATACTTAACAAAGAGGAAAAAGGGTTCACGCTTGTTGAACTTATTGTTTCAATGGGACTTTTTACTGTGGTCATATTTGGCACCACCAGTGTTCTTCTTGTTATGCTCGATGCAAACCGCAAAGCGCAGTCAATGCGCGGAGTGATGGAGGGCTTGAACTTTGCGCTTGATGATGTTGGGCGAAGCGTCCGCGTGGGGAAGGAATTCCAATGCTTAGGGCAGTCTGAAGTTCCCCCACTATATACAACACCAAGAAATACCGCGGTGTTCAAGGCTGAGACTGATGCCGCTGCTGGTTGTTGGGGAATAAGCATACAGCTTGATTATGGAGTGGTGACGTATTACCGCCTAGGTAACGGTATTAGGAAGACGCTAGTGCGAAGCGATGGAAGTGTAGAGTATGCGGGGCTCCTATTGACACCACCGGAGATCGTCGCAAACACCATCACGTTTCACGTTATCGGTAATCAGACGGGGGATCAGCCACGAGTATTGCTTAGGATCGTTGGAATAGCTGGGTTTGGGGACTCTCAATCTACGTTTAATATTCAAACGGCGGTGACGGCACGTCTGCCCAATGCGCAATAAATTCAATTATGAATAAACACGACATACAGTCCAGTGTTCAGACAAAATCCTCGTTCTCACTAAGGACTCCCTTTGCATTTTTTTTGCAGGTGAGGTTTTTTGGCAAGAGGTCGGCAGCATTTTCGAAGGGATTCACACTCGTTGAGACCCTCATTGCTATTGCAATCTTGGTTACCGCCGTTTTGGCTCCGCTTGCAATTGCGCAATCAGGTATTCAGGCTGCACGGTACGCGCAGCAGCAAGTAACCGCGACTTTTCTTGCGCAGTCGTCACTTGAGCTTGTGAGGTATAATATCGCGTACAATCTCAACACGAGTAATCCGAACTGGCTTGCAGGGCTTGATGTTTGTCAGACTGCTTGCGAAATTATTAGCTGGCAGTCCAAACTGGATGTTGGCGATGAACTATTTCGCACATGCTCCGGAGCAGATCCGTGTCGCGTCTACGAAATCCAAGGAATCTATCAAGTAGCTGACAATGCTGCCTCACCAATAACTCCCTACACGCGGTCACTTAAGGTCGAAGAAACAAGCGATGAGCGTGAAGTAAAAGTGACGACGAATGTTTCTTGGAAATTATCGAACGGAAGCACGCGTACGTATACACTCTCCCAATATATATACCGCTGGAGGTAGTCTCACACTATGAAAATATACCAAAAAATACGGGACGGAAAGAGTGGGATGGCGCTTATTGTGGCTCTCCTGGTGAGCGCGATCGTGCTTTCGATCGGAATCAATATTGCGAATATCGCCGCGAAACAGCTCGTCCTTTCTTCGTTCAGTAAAGAATCTAGTGTGGCGCTCTTTATGGCGGATTCAGCGCTGGAATGTGCGTTGTATTGGGACAACACAACGGACCATAATGATCCAGGAGATAACCAGCAGTATCCTGGGCGTGATGATTCTAGGGACTATTTCTTTAAAAAAGTTGCAAACGAAAATGTAAGTAATCCCGGAGGTGGAAGTCCAAGCGTGTATTGTTTTGACAGTACGAATGACCTTTCGATGCAAGAACGAGGAAACAGTGATAATTCATATCCAATTGTCGTAAATTTCGACTTGCTTCAGAACAATGACATAAGTTTGCCCTGCGCGAGTGTGGTCATTACAAGGGATGAAGATGTTGTTACGGGTGGCATCACCACGACGCTCAAGACCCTCGGGTACAATACCTGTGATACCAACAATCCACGGCGGGTGGAGCGCGGTCTTGAAATTGAGTACTAGAACTAATCTCCAAACCGCGGTATCCTCTAGGAGAATCCCACGCACGGCGACCTGCTTTGTCGCCTGTCTCCGCTCCTCCCTCGTTGTACTGGCAGTACACCTCGGTTCGGTGCTCGACGGCTTCGCGCAGTTCATCCGCGCATGGAATTCTCCTTATGAACAACGAAGAGTCAACCTCAACCCCAAAAACCAAGAAAACGGCGCAGGCTCGCGCCGAGAAGCTTAGGGCGACGATCGAAAAGCATCGTACGCTGTATCATGTCTTGGATCAGCCCGAGATAAGCGACGAGGCGTACGACTCACTCCTTGAGGAGCTGCGTCTGATCGAGGAGAAGTTTCCGGAACTCAGGACGGTAGATACACCCACTGCGCGTGTGGGCGGAGAGGTGCTCGAATCATTTCAAAAAGTGACGCACGAGGTGCGGCAGTGGTCGTTCGACAACGTGTTTGATCACGATGAACTCGTCCGCTGGGGTGAACGCGTGAAGCGGCTCGCGACAGAGCATAAAAGTCTCACGCACGAGCCGATTGAATATTGTGCCGAGCTCAAGATCGACGGACTGAAGATCATTCTTACATATGAGAAAGGGGTGTTCGTGCGCGGCGCGACTCGTGGCAACGGTTTGGTCGGCGAGGATATTACCGAAAATCTAAAGACGGTCGAGAGCATTCCGCTTGTGCTTTCGCAAAAGATTGACCTTGTGGTGGTGGGTGAAGCATGGATGGGGAAGCACGAACTTGAGCGTATCAACACGCTCCGTGCCGCCGCAGGCGAGCCGCTCTTTGCCAATACGCGCAATGTCGCGGCGGGGTCTCTTCGTCAGCTGGACTCGCGCATTACTGCATCGCGCCGTCTCGATGCATTTGCGTATGATATCGAGAAGATCGGAGGGTTGCCGTTCCCTGCTACGCAAGGGGAGGAGATCGCATTCTTAAAGCGTTTGGGATTCAAGGTGAACCCCCACCATCGCGTGTGCAAGAATTTTGATCAGGTGGAGGAGTATTATCAGAAATGGGTGGGGAAAAAAGAAGAAGAGTCATACGGGATCGACGGCGTGGTACTTAAGGTGAATTCCCGCAAGATCCAGGAGGCGCTGGGGCATACGGGTAAGTCACCGCGATGGGGCATGGCATACAAGTTTCCGGCGGAACAGGTAACGACTGTGGTCGAAGATATCCAGCTACAGGTGGGGCGTACGGGCGTGCTT
>MHUZ01000034.1:0-10509 GCA_001823605.1 Candidatus Yonathbacteria bacterium RIFOXYD1_FULL_52_36 | reverse complement strand
CTGTGGTCGAAGATATCCAGCTACAGGTGGGGCGTACGGGCGTGCTTACGCCGGTGGCGCACTTGCGTCCGGTGCGCGTTGCCGGATCGGTCGTTTCGCGTGCGACGCTCCACAACGAAGATGAGATCGAGCGCCTCGATGTGCGCATTGGTGACACGGTGATTTTACAAAAAGCAGGAGACGTCATTCCGGACATCGTATCGGTAGTGAAAGAGATGCGCACCGGAAAGGAGAAACAATTTAAATTTCCGGAGTATGTGGAGGACTGCGGTGGTCCGATCGAGCGCATTCCGGGACAGGCGGCATACCGCTGTGTGAATAAAGATTCATTCGCGCAAAAGCGCCGAAAATTTTACCACTTTGTTTCAAAACACGCGTTTGATGTTGAAGGGTGCGGTCCCAAGGTGATCGATGTGCTCCTTGATGCGAATCTGGTTGCGTCGTTCGATGATATTTTTACGCTCAAGCGCGGAGACCTACTCGAGCTTCCGCGGTTTGGCGAAACGTCCGTCGATAACTTGCTTGCATCGATCAATAAGGCGCGCCACGTGGAACTTCCGCGCTTGCTTACGGCGCTCTCGATCGAGCATCTCGGAGAAGAAACGGCACATGATATTGCTCGGCACTTTGGTTTGATCGAGCGCATTGCTACGGCATCACCAGACGAGCTCATGGAGGTAGACGGTGTGGGGGACGTGGTGGCGAATTCGGTGCATACATGGTTTCGCACGCGTGAGCACGAGAAGATGCTTGCGCGCCTTCTTGCGCAGGTCACTGTTGATTCTGCCCTGGTGGGAAATGAGGCGGGAACACGCCTTGCAGGAAAAACATTCGTATTGACCGGAACACTTGAGGGAATGAGCCGTGATGAGGCAAAACAGCGCATTCGAGCTCTTGGTGGTGACGTTTCAAGCTCGGTTTCTAAGGGCACCGACTACGTGGTGGCAGGCGAAAATTCTGGTTCAAAGTATGACAAAGCGATGGAGCTCGGGGTAGCTATTCTTACGGAAGAAGAGTTTCTCAAAATGCTCTCATAATGCTATGATGCGCCCATGATACAGAAAGAAGACATTGAAAAACTTGCCGAATTATCGCGCATCGCGGTTTCCGGTGAGGAGCTCGATATCCTCAAACACGACCTCGAGAGTATCCTGGGATATGTCTCCGAGATCCAGTCGGTCTCCGAAGATATGCCGGAACGCATCGCGGGGGAACTCCGTAATGTGATGCGCGACGACGCGAATCCCCACGAGAGCGGTACCTACACGAAAGACTTGCTTGCCGCCGCCCCGCGCACCGACGGAGACTATATTAGCGTAAAGCAAGTGCTCTAACGTATGGCTATCGACCCGAAACAATTGACGATCGCGAAGGCGGCAGCGCACCTTGCGCATAAAGATTTTTCTGCGGAGGAACTTACGCAGGCGTACCTCGATGCCGCAGAGAAAAAGAATCCGGAAATCAATGCGTATCTGGAGCTTTTTTCTGATGCACGTGATGCTGCCAAAGCCGCCGATGCACGCCGCGCGAAGGGTGAGACGAATCCGCTCTTGGGAATTCCACTCGCAATGAAAGACAACATTCTCATCAAGGGCAAGCATGCAAGCTCTGCGTCAAAGATCCTTGAGACATACGTTGCTCCGTACGACGCCACCGCAACCAAACGCTTGAAGGATGCCGGCGCGGTATTTCTTGGTCGCACGAACATGGATGAATTTGCGATGGGTGGCTCGACCGAAAACTCAGCATTCGGTCCGACCAAAAATCCGCACGATACAACGCGCGTACCGGGCGGTTCCTCGGGCGGTTCAGCCGCGGTGGTGGCAGCGGACATTGCACTGGGGTCCCTCGGTTCTGACACGGGTGGATCGATCCGCCAGCCGGCATCGTTCTGTGGCGTGGTGGGGCTCAAGCCCACCTATGGCGCGGTGTCGCGTTTTGGCCTCATGGCAATGGCATCATCGCTCGACCAGATCGGTCCATTCGCAAAAAATGTTGAGGACACGGAAATTCTTTTCAATGCGATCAAAGGTAATGACCCGCTCGACAGCACCTCTGCGCCCGACGCGCGCTTTGCTTCCGCTTCCGGCGCGAAGACAAAATTGCGCATCGGTGTTCCTGAAAGTTTTGCGTATGGCGAGGGTGTTGATCCGGAGGTGGTGGCGAATTTCAAAGAAACCCTCGCGGCACTGGCGAAGGCAGGGCACGAGATCGTGCCTATTGAGCTTTCCCACATCACGCATTCGCTCGCCGTGTACTATATTTTGATGCCCGCCGAGGCGTCGACCAACCTTGCGCGTTATGATGGTGTGCGGTTCGGAATGCTTAAAGAGGGAGCAAAACTTTTTGATGATTATGCCGAGACGCGCGGTGCGGGGTTTGGACGTGAGGTGCGTCGCCGTATTCTTCTCGGGGCATATGTGCTCTCATCCGGCTACTATGATGCGTACTACCACAAAGCAACGGCAGTGCGGGCAATGATCGAAGCTGATTTTGCGCGTGCATTTACGGATGTGGACATCATCGCCACACCGACTGCTCCCACACCGGCGTTCGCGATCGGCGAGAAGTCGAGCGATCCGCTTCAGATGTACCTTGCTGACATCTTCACCGTCCCAGCGAACCTTGCCGGCGTGCCGGGGATCTCGGTTCCGTCGGGGAGTATGCTCCGCGATGGAAAGATGCTTCCACTCGGTATTCAGTTCTTGGCGCCGCACTTCCGTGAAGATATGCTCTTTGCTGCCGGGAAGAGCGTGGAAGAGCATACTCAATAATTTCTATGACTATCGACGAGATCGTCTTTTCAATGCTTTCTGGAACGCTCGACGATCAAGTGATCGGTGCAGCGAATCGCGCACTGGTGGAAGCAAGCCCCTTTCTCAGCACGGTTTCTTTTTGGTACAAAATACTGGCACTCCTTGTGATCGTGTTCGCGCTTTATGTGCTCGTGTACAGCGTGATGATGTTTCGCGAAGTGCGTGCGCGGGAATACCAAGCGTATCGCCCAGTGAAGATCAAAGAACAGGAAGCGAGTGCTCGACGTATTCAATGGGAAGTTATTTTGGGACACGTGAATAGTGAGAACCACGCGGAGTGGAAGCTCGCTGTTCTCGAAGCGGACAAGATGCTTGAAGATATCCTCGATGAGCGCGGCTATGTGGGACAGAGTCTTGGCGAGAAGCTGAAAGACGCGAATGGAAAGTTCAAAACGGTCCAGTTCGCCTGGGATGCGCACAAGATGCGTAATCGCATCGCGCATGAACAGCAGCTCGAAATGACCAACAAAATGGCACGAGACGCCGTGAGCCAATTTCAGGCGGTATTTACAGAATTGGGCGTGATTTAAGGTGCCCGTTGGTTGCTTTTTTCTGTGGATATGATATAATACATCTATCGCTCGAAAGGGCATTTTTTCGTAGAGGGCGGTCGTAGCGGGGTAGAGGAGAGGTACCTCGGGAGGCTCATAACCTCCAGACGCCGGTTCGATTCCGGCCCCCGCAACAAGCGAATGAAGGTGAGTGCAACGGTAACAAAAGACCCGGGCTGAACCCGGGCCTTTTGTTACCGTTGAAACAAGGTACAAAAAATGCTATTGTTTGCGTTGTTCTTTTTGTTTGAGTCAATGCCGGGGTAGCTCAGGTGGTTAGAGCGGGCGTTTCATAAGCGCCAGGTCGGCAGTTCAAGTCTGCCCCCCGGCACCCGATTGCTGTGAGTATCGGAATCTGGTACAGTGCCAGAGTGTTATTGCGGTCGTAGCTCAACTGGTTAGAGCATCCGCCTGTCACGCGGAAGGTTGCCGGTTCAAGTCCGGTCGACCGCGCAAGCAAATCCCCGAAAGGGGATTTTTGCTACCTCCCCCGAATCTTGAGCGAGAAGTCAGGATCGTTTGCAAACTGTTCGGCGCGCTCGTTGATCAAGTATGTTTTGCGCGCTTCCTCAAACGAGAGCTCGGTATCAATCAACCCCAGATCGTAGGCAAGTTTGTCGGAGTTCTCAGGGAAGAGGATCGAGAGGTCGAACGACACACGCTTGGGTGAAATCTTATTCACATGGCTTACGATGTTGGTCGTACAGGTGTTGGTGAGGGTGTTGTAAAACTCGGGCTTTTCTGCAAGTGTGTTCGCGCGAGTCACCATATCCAAGAACACCGCGCGGATATTTTCGATATCGGCTTTGACAGGATAGACGAATACTTGATCTTTACGATAATTGGAGCGCAGTTTCACCACGTCGCGCTCGTCCGCGATGACGTACATTATTTCATACTGCTTTAAAAGCCCTTTGCCCGCAGAGAATGATTCACCTTTTTCCTTGCGGATTTCAACTGAGATTGCGACAAAGTCAGCCTTGCCATTAGTGTCTTCAAATTCAAACGAGAGGAACGTATGCGCCGCACCCGCGTAGCCCGAGAACGGCTCTACAATATAGTACGCACGTACGAGTTTGCTCACGTCGAATGTTTTGTCGTAGTACGCAGGCGTATAACTTGTGGTAGAAGCATAGGAGAAATTGCGGATGTTGCGGATCGCTACCGTGTCGCCCATGATGTCTGCGGTGGGGAGGATCGCCTGGTCTGCATTCCAGTCACGATCGTTGGACGGATGGACGAGGATTGACCAGAGCACGAAGAGAGCAATGAGGACGAGCAGTATTTTCAAAGCAATACGTTTTTTCATGGGCTAATTGTAACATGGTATGCTAATGGGTATGAAAACGTCTGTCGTAAAATCATTCACGTTTGAGGCCGCGCACGCACTTCCAAATCATGACGGCAAGTGCAAAAATCTCCACGGACATTCGTACCGGCTTGAGGTGTTTGTTGAGGGTCCAATACAAACATCAGGCCCCGGGGAAGGAATGGTGATGGACTTCGCGCGGCTCTCGGAGGTGGTAGAGCGCGAGATCGTGATCCAATGGGACCATCAGTATCTCAACGATGTGGTAACCTTTGTGACGACTGCCGAGCTTTTAGCAGAGGAGGTGTTTCGTCGCCTCGCAAGCGCCGGAATTTCTGTCTCGCGTATCGAGCTCTGGGAAACCCCTAAAGCCCGCGCGGTTGTGGAGCGTTGATTTCGTCCTAAAACCGGTATATAGTCCGCTCAGGTCTGTAAGAGGCAAGATGCCGAGACAGGATGTTATTTACAGTCCTTTGTTGTGCACGTATGCACTAAAGAGAAGATCCCTGAGTGTTTATCCTCCTCTTTTGTCAGGCCAAAGTGAAACTGGGGGCGTTTTAAAGTGTCAGAGCAGTTTCTCTATAAGCGCGAGGCGCACAATTGACCTCTCTTGGCGTCCTGGGGATGTGTTGAGCCGTTGGGATTAGATACCCCACGTATCGTTGCGTACGGACGGTACGCTGGCTCTGCGAGGAACCTGACTGATCCCAATGCACGTCACAACCTATGGTCTTACGCTCTTCGTGATATTGTCTTTGACGCCACCGGGTACGTAACCCGGTTTTTTCTTTGCCGTATGGGCATCGAGCATTGAAAAAGTATTCAAAATGTACTATTATCCCAAAAGCCCCAGCGAGGGGCGTTTGTCGATATAAGCCGTTGGAGCTGTCTTGGTAGGCCCACACAAGTTAGGTGAACAAAGTTATATAAGCCGTTGTAGCTCAGTTGGTAGAGCACGTTCTTGGTAAGAACGAGGTCTCCGGTTCAATCCCGGACAACGGCTCCAGGAACGTAAGATAAAATAAATACGCCACCTTAGCTCAGTTGGTAGAGCATCTCACTCGTAACGAGAAGGTCCGCAGTTCGATCCTGCGAGGTGGCTCCAAGTAGCGAAGCGGATTTGAGGCGACTCAGCAAGACAACTGCTTGTCTTGCGACAGGATCGAAAGGCGCAGTCATGTCGCTTTGCGACGGACGAGCCGGGGTCGAGAGTACTTAGTGCTCGCAACCCTGTAATCAGGGTGAGAACATTTAGTAACTCGTGACCGATCCTGCGAGGTGGCTCAAAGTACTCCCAGGGGCGAACTAGACCTCAAATACAGGCGTATAAACGGCTCACCCTCGGGTGAGCCGTTTAGTGGTATACTGCATCCATCATGAGTGGGGAGGATATCAAAGCAAAGATCGAAGCGCTCGAAGCGGAAATGGCCTCGCCGACCTTCTGGAACGACAAACACAAAGCCCAGGCGATCATCAAAGAGATCCAGGACCTCAAAGAAAAACTTGAGGGCAAGGGCAAGTACGATAAGGGCAACGCCATCATCACAATCTTCTCTGGCGCAGGCGGGGACGATGCGGAAGATTTCTCTCGCATGCTCGTCAACATGTATATGCGCTACATCGAAAAGCGCGGGTGGGGCGTCATGATCCTCCACCAAAACGAGAACGATCACGGCGGGTACCGCAACATCACGTTCGAGGTCGAAGGCAAGAATGCCTACGGCACGCTCAAGTACGAGTCCGGCGTGCACCGCCTTGTCCGCATCTCGCCGTTTAATGCAAAAAAACTTCGCCACACCTCGTTCTCGATGGTCGAGGTTATTCCAAAATTCGAAAAAGCGGACGAGCTCGAAATTCCCGAACAGGACGTGAAAGTTGATTTTGCCCGTTCCGGCGGACCCGGAGGGCAGAACGTGAACAAGCGCGAAACGGCCGTGCGCCTCGTGCATATCCCCACCGGCCTTTCCGTCCACGTGGACTCAGAACGCTCGCAACTCCAGAACCGCGAGAGAGCATTCGAGATCCTTCGCGGCAAGCTCTACAAGCGGCTTGAGGAGGAGCGTCAGGCGGCTGAGCGGGGTATGTTCATCAGCAAGACCACGGATGTGGAATGGGGCAACCAGATCCGCTCATACGTGATCCACCCCTATAAAATGGTGAAGGATCACCGCACCAATGCCGAAACGAGCGATACAGAATCAGTACTCGAGGATGGGGAAATTGACATTTTTATCGATGCGGAAAAGAATGGGGTATAATGCATAGGTACTCATGATCTACTTTGACCAAGTTTCAAAAATATACAACGGCACCGGCAAGACTGTAGCACTCGAAGACGTGAGCTTTGCCGTCGAACCGGGAGAGTTCATCTCGATCGTCGGCCACTCAGGTGCCGGCAAAACGACGCTCCTCAAAATGCTCCTCGCCGAAGAAGATCCCACAAGCGGTACCGTGTTCTTTGAGTCCGTGAACATTCATGGTCTGCGCGACAGCGAGAAGCCCATGCTTCGCCGTCGCATCGGCACCGTGTTCCAAGATTTCAAACTCCTTCCCCACAAGACCGCGTATGAGAACGTCGCTTTTGCGATGGAAGTAGCCGGCCGTACTGAAGACGAGATCGCCGCAGATGTGCCGCACGTGCTCGACCTTGTTGACCTCGGGAGCAAGATGTTCAATTTCCCCGGTCAGCTTTCGGGCGGGGAGCGCCAGCGCGTCGCTATTGCTCGCGCCATCGTGAATCAGCCCGATCTCATCATTGCCGACGAGCCCACCGGCAACCTCGACCCCGTGAATACCTACGAGATCGTACAGATTCTCCGCAAGATCAACGACATGGGCACCACGGTGTTTCTCACCACACACAACAAAGGCATCATTGATTCGGTCAAAAAACGCGTTATTACCCTTGATCAGGGCCGTATTGTCCGCGACGACAAAGAAGGCGGGTACACGCTCTAACTGAGCATGCTATAATCTCACTATCAATGTTTTTCTTGAACGTAAAACGCATTTGGAAGAGTGGCTTCGTAAGCTTTTGGCGCAACGGTGTTGTTTCGCTCTCCGCCGTCCTCGTGATGGTCGTGGCCCTCTTTATGATCGGCTCGACGATCCTGCTCTCGGCGGTTCTTGAAGACTCACTCACGACGCTCAAAGAAAAAGTGGACATCAACGTCTACTTTGCGCAGGACGCAACCGACGAGGAGATCCAAGGATTCATCAAAGGGCTTGAGGCATTGCCAGAAGTCTCCGCGGTCGAGTACATCACCCGCGATCAGGCACTCATGGATTTCAAAGAGCGTCATGCGAACGATCAGCTCACGCTTCAGGCACTCGACGAAGTGGGCGACAATCCGCTCCTTGCGTACATCAACGTCAAAGCAGATGATCCCGCGCAGTATCAGGGGATCTACACGCAGATCGAGAGTCCGGGCGCTCTTTCACCGATCGAGCGCGACATCATCTACAAGGTGAACTACGAAGAAGAACGCAATCAGCGCGCGATCGAGCGCCTCTCGCTTGCCATCGCCGGATTCCAGAAAGTCGGGTTTGCGATCGTCATCATTTTCATCCTCACCGCCGCGCTCATCACGTATAACACCATTCGCCTCACGATCTATGTCTCGCGCGAAGAGATCGCCGTGATGCGCCTTGTGGGTGCCGAGAATAACTACATTCGCGGTCCCTTCATCGCCGAGGGCGTTTTCTACGGTATTGTGGGCGGCATTCTCACCATTGCCCTCTTCTATCCGCTCACCGTATGGGTGGAGCAGGGCACGAGTAGCTTCTGGGGCGGTCTCAACCTCTTCGACTACTATCTCAGCAACTTCTTCCAGATCACGGTCATTGTGCTTCTCTCAGGCATTGTTTTGGGAGCCACGGCAAGTTATATGGCAGTGCGGAAGTATTTGAGCATTTAGGTTTTATGAGCGACGTAGAGCGAGCGAAGTGAACATGTACTCATACTCACTTCCGAGCCGAGGAGCTCACAAAGTAATCTTTATTAAGGGCGGTAACAGGAAATTCCTATGGCGAGCAAAAAACGGGCGCGCAAGTATATCTTTGTGGTAGGCGGTGTCATTTCCGGAGTCGGAAAGGGCGTTACCGTCTCCTCCATAGGAAAGATCCTTCAATCGCGGGGCCTCAAAGTCACCGCGATTAAAATTGACCCGTACGTGAACGTGGATGCTGGCACCATGAATCCGACCGAGCACGGCGAGACATTCGTGCTTGCTGATGGGTACGAAACGGATCAGGACATGGGCAATTACGAGCGCTTCTTGGATGTCACGCTCACCCGCGACAACTATATGACCACCGGCCGTATCTATCAGTCAGTGATCGAGAAGGAGCGCAATTTGGAATACAAAGGCAGGTGCGTGCAGGTGGTACCGCACATTCCACTCGAGATCATTAGTCGTATCAAGGGTGCAGCTGAGAAGGCCGACGCAGATGTCACGGTGATCGAGATCGGTGGAACGGTGGGTGAGTACGAGAACATTCTCTTTCTTGAAGCCGCCCGCATGATGCACATTGAAAATCATGACGACATACTTTTTGTGATCGTTACGTACCTCCCCGTGCCGTCCAAGGTGGGGGAGATGAAGACCAAGCCGACCCAGCACGCTGTGCGCGCGCTCAATACCGCCGGTATCCAGCCCGATTTCATTATTGCCCGCAGCGAACTTCCGCTCGACAAGAAGCGCAAAGAAAAGATCGCCGTCTTTTGCAACATGCGCGCCGACGACGTGATCTCCGCACCTGACGTAGAGAGCATTTACGATGTTCCGGTAAATTTTGAAAAAGACCGCCTGGGCGACTCGATCTTAAAAAAACTAAACCTCCGTCCCAAGACGACTGACCTTGTCGACTGGCGCGCGTTTGTTGACCGCACCAAAAAGACAAAAGGCGATGTGAACATCGCCGTCGTGGGTAAGTACTTTGATACGGGAGACTTCGTCATTTCTGATTCGTATATTTCGGTGATCGAGGCGATCAAGTACTCGGCATATGCCGTGGGCAAAAAGCCCAAATTGACCTGGCTCTCGGCGGTGGACTTTGAAAAAGACCCGAAGAAATTGCAGCAGCTCAAAAAGTATGATGGCATTATTGTGCCGGGTGGTTTCGGTTCGCGTGGAGTGGAGGGACTCATTTCAACGATCCGCTACGCCCGCGAACACCAGATCCCGTACCTCGGTCTCTGTTACGGCATGCAGCTCATGGTCATCGAATATGCGCGCAATGTGTTGGGCCTCAAAGGTGCCAATACTGCTGAGATCGATGCCCATGCGCCGCACGTGGTGATCGACATCATGCCGGATCAAAAAGCGCTCCTCGCCAAGAAAGACTACGGTGGTAGTATGCGTTTGGGTAGCTACACCGCACACCTTAAACCTGGCTCGATCGTTGCCGGCGCCTATGGAGCCGCCACGGCCTCAGAGCGCCATCGGCATCGCTACGAAGTGAATCCTGAGTATATAGAACAGATCGAGAAGGGTGGGCTCGTGTTCTCCGGCAAGTCAGCTGATGGCCGCCTGATGGAATTCGCCGAGCTTCCGAAAAAAGCGCACCCATTCTTTGCCGGTACACAGGCGCACCCGGAATTTCAGGCGCATCCGCTCAACCCTCACCCGCTCTTTACGGCATTTATGAAAGTCGCAGCGAAGGCAAAAGGGAAATAAAGAACCCCGCCAGGCCCTGCTTGAAAAAAAGAGATTTTTGACGTATTGTACCCATACACGATTGGGAGATCGTCTAATGGTAGGACACATCCCTCTGGAGGATGTTATCTTGGTTCGAGTCCAAGTCTCCCAGCAGATATGAAGATATGGGCAGA
>MHUZ01000033.1 GCA_001823605.1 Candidatus Yonathbacteria bacterium RIFOXYD1_FULL_52_36 | reverse complement strand
GTGCAAGACTAGCGACTCCGCCGGCACCGCGGATGAGCGCAACCGATTCTTCAAACGTGGGGAGATACGAACGCTCTGCAGTTTCGACAGGGTAGAACGCTTGTGATGAGAGGAAGAGCGAGTACGGATAATCGCGCGGACCGCGTGCCATCATGTGTTCATAGCGCCCGCGAAGGGTAGCGTCGCTCTGTGCCACCACTTCAAATTCCTGGCGCATCGTCTCCATGCGTGCGGCATTCTCCGGATACGCGAGGAGTGCCTGTACGATGTGCGGCTTACCCACCGAGTCGCCGCCTGCCGCGGCAAGGCAGTCTTCCTGGGTCAAGGTAAATCCAAGTTTATTCAACTGTGCAACGATCGAGACCATACGGTCACGGCGTGCCTGCTGGGCCTTGGCGCAATGATCGCGGAGCGCCGGGTTTGCAGGGTCGGTAAAGAGTCCGATGATGTGAAGATCCAGGGTGGGGTCGGTAACCTCGGCAGGCATGCGCGAGGTCATCTCGATTCCCACGACCCACTTGGTTTTGTGCCCGCGCACGCCCTCGAGGTACGCAAGCGCGCTCTCAGGCGGGAGCGCGTCGTGGTCGGTAAATGCAAAGACACCGAGCCCGAGTTTTTCGGCAAGGGTAAAGGATTCCTCATGCGTTAATTTGCCGTCCGAGGTGGTGGTGTGATTATGGAGGGATTCGATCATCGGTTGGTGGTGGTAGCTTCTATTCAACAATGCCGTAGTCGATCTGCCGCGAGACAGGATCCACGCGGAGCACCTTCACTTTGATGCGGTCGCCCAAACGGTAGCGTTTGTTGGTGCGCGATCCCGTGATCGCGTAGTTCGCTTTGTCGAGTGTGTAGTAGTCGTTGCCTAGGTTGCCGATCTTGACCAGTCCTTCACAGCGCGTTTCTTCTTCTTCGACGTACACGCCCCACTCGGCAACGCCGGAGATGGTGCCATTAAAGATCTGTCCGGTGCGTGCGCCCATGTATTCCACTTGCTTGTACTTGATCGAGGCGCGCTCGGCTTCTGAGGCGCGGCGTTCCATGTCGGATGCGTATTCAGCCATTGATTGATATTCGCTCAGTGCGGCGGCGGGAACTTGCCTGCCTGCGAGGTATTCCTTGGTGAGGCGGTGCACCATCATGTCCGGATAGCGGCGGATGGGCGAGGTGAAGTGCGTGTAGTGCTCAAAGGCAAGACCATAGTGCCCGATGTTTTTGGTCGAGTAGATCGCTTTTGCCATCGAGCGCACGGCGGCGGTCTGGATCATGTTTTCTTCCGGCTTACCCTCGACTTCTTTCAGGAGCGCGTTGATCGAACGCGAGTCGATCGTGCCGTCTTTCAGCTTCACCTTGTAGCCCAAGCGGCGCACGAAGTCCACCAGCTCGACCATCTTTTCCGGATTGGGTGCATCGTGAATACGGTACACGAACGGGCGCTCGTGCGGCGCGACATTCTCTTTGTGTCCCTTTTTACCCACGTACTCTGCCACACGGCGGTTGGCGAGGAGCATGAACTCTTCGATAAGGTGGTTGGTGTCTTGGATCTTCTTGCGCTTTACGCCGATGGGAATGTTGTTTTCGTCGAGGATGAATTTGATCTCGTCGTGGTCAAAGAGGAGCGCGCCTTCGTCGATGCGCTGTGCGCGGAGTTTCTTGGCGAGCTTGTCGAGCGCGTACAGCTCATCAAAATGGAGCCCCGCTTTGTCGTCGAGGATCTTTTGCGCTTCTTCGTAGGTGAAGCGCTTGTCAGAGTAAATGACCGTCTCGCCGATCCAGGTATCTTTGATGGTGATCGGTTTGCCCGCCTCGAATGAATCCGGGGTAAAGGTAAAGACCGCAGAGAAGGTGAGCTTCACCTCGTGCGCATTGAGACTGCAGAGGTCGTTGGAGAGCGTCTCGGGGAGCATCGGGATCACGCGGTCAACGAGATAGATCGAGGTAGCGCGCTGGGATGATTCTTGATCGAGCGGTGAATCTTTTTTTACGAAATGGGTGACATCGGCAATGTGAACGCCGATCTCAACGTCGCCGTTGGGGAGTGTTTGGAATGAAAGCGCGTCGTCAAAGTCCTTGGCGTCATCCGGGTCGATGGTGAAGGTGAGCACCTCGCGCATGTCGCGGCGGCGGGCGATCTCGGCGGCTTCGTCCGCTTTTGCTCCGGCTTTGATCACACGCGCTGCGTCTTCTGCGTGCTCAGGGAAGTGCGGGTCGAGTCCTTTGTCGAGGACGATGGCTTCGATCTCGGTGTTGTGCTCGCCGGCACGGCCGAGGATCTTGAGCAACTCGCCTTCAGGGCTGTGCTTTGCGTCGGGCCAGTGGGTGATGCGCACGAGCGCTTTGTATCCGGCTTTGTTTTCAGGAGCGCCCTTGGTGATCAGAATATCCACGTAGACCTTCTGGTCCTGCGGGATGAGGTAGAGCGAACCATTGCTCTGTTCGAGTGTACCGACGAACTCGGTCTTGTTGCGCTTGACGATCTCGGCAACTTCGCCACGCTGACGCTCGCCTTCGACGCGCGGATGGAGCACCACGCGTACGATGTCGCGATGGAGTGCGGTATGGATGAACTGCGGCGGGATCTCGATATCTTCGTCGAATCCTTCGGCGGTCACATAGCCCACTGCTTTGGTGGTGAGTGAGATGGTCCCCTCGATGCTTGTGCCTTGGGGGACGGTGTGCGGCGCGTGGTCGGCATTCGGATCTTGTTTGGGGCGGCGATCAGGGCGCGGGTGACGTTCGCGGAATGGTGGTTTCATAGTGTTGGGAAAAGCGATGGATAGATGAATCGTTAGTAAAGGGCGGCTAGAGGCCGCCCTGTCTCTTGCACTCTATATATCAAAAATTCGAGGGAAAGTCGAGTACGCGATGGGTGTTCGAGGTTTACGAAAGCTCCGGAATCTCGGTCTTTTTTGCCTCTTCTTGTGCCAAGAGAATCTTTGATTTTACGTGGGACGGATTCGGAATGTCGTGGATGACGAATGCCTGTTCTTCAGCAGCGGTCTGGATGGTGACCGAGCCGAAATCAAGGAGCGTGGGGATGATGCCAAAGATCTCGCCGGTGGCGTCTTGAATGCGATCAAGGCGCGAGATCGAGATGCGGCGCGAGAAGGGCCCGATCTGATTTACATAGATGAGGCGCTTGGTGGTGATGATGAGCACGTCGAGGTAATAGTTCGTCCACGAGATGAAGAGTCCGATCCAAAGAATAAAGAGCCAGACCGACCACAAGAACGTGCCCAGATAGAGATGGTTGCCGGGGAACGAGCTCTCCCACGGGAAGTAGGGAAGGATGAGCAACGGCGAGATGGCGAGGAATCCATATACAGCGCACTGCACTGCAAAGAGGAACCAGTGCTTCTGGATGCGCTCAATGACCTGTTCGTTTTTTTCAAGAGTGACCATGGTTTAAGGCAATGAGGTTACATAGCCGGAGAGAGACCCGACCGCACTTACGAGAAGGATCCCCGCGCCAATGAAATAGATGAGCCCGCCGGTGCTTATCATGAGCATTGTGCGGCCGTAGCGAACCCAGTGGTAGAACAGGATGAGTGAGACGATCACGCCAATGAGCACGACGAGCCCGAGAACCGCCCATAGGAGCAGAGCGAGGATCGGGGAGGGGATGGTGCCGAATGATGGCAGGGCGGGAGCGATGGGCGTCATGAATTCATCATACCAGACTTCCGGGTTGCCGTTTTCCCCAAGCGACGCAGGGAGTGGGGCAATCATGGCAGGCGTTGCTGTGGTTGACGCAAATTGACCTGTCTGGTAGTATAGCCGAACTATGTTGAAAGTAAGACTACAAAGAGTTGGCCGCAAAAATGACCCGTCATTCCGTATGATTGTTACGGATTCTCGCCGTGCTGCAAAGAAAAGCAGCTTCGTTGAGGTTGTGGGGACCTACGATGCCCGCAAAGGTGAGCCACAGATCAAGGGCGATCGCGTGAAGCACTGGATCTCGTTCGGTGCTCAGCCGTCTGCGACCGTGCACAACCTTCTCGTGAACGCAAAGATCATTGATGCAAAAAAGATCAATGTACTCCCCAAAAAGACGGCTCCTAAGAAGGAGGAAATTGTCGAAGAGGTGGCCGCTCCTGTAGTGGCGGCAGCAGCTCCTGAGGTGGTAGAAGAAGTTGTCGCAGAAGAGGCACCTGCGGCCGAAGAAGCGGTTGTTGAGGAAGCCCCCGCAGAAGAAACCCCTGCAGCATAAGGTCCCAGAAGAACTTTAAAGAAACGTTGCACCGCGCTCTGGGGATCAATCCCCAGAGCGCGGTTGACATATAGGGCACGCACTCTATACTTTTATGTAGAGCGGTACTCTTCAGGTACCGTAAGAAAATTAGTAGCTAATGATTAACGAACGATATGGCAGAACGAGATGCACAATTTTTGGAACACCTGATAAAAGAACTGGTTGATAATCCGGCAGACGTAAAGATCAATCGAACCGTTGATGAGATGGGCGTCCTCCTCACTCTTGATCTGAATGCCGCCGATATGGGCAAGATCATCGGACGTGCCGGATCAACCGCAAAAGCGATCCGAACCCTCCTCCGCGTTGTGGGACTCAAGAACAACGCACGCGTAAACTTGAAGATCAATGAGCCGGTGGGCGGCATGCGTTCAGCAGCGCAGGATATGCGCTCAGTGGACGAGGTTATTGAAGACTTGAAGGCATAGGACTAGGAGTTCGCGCTTGGCGAATTCCTTCGTTACAACAAACCCTCCACAAAGTGGAGGGTTTGTTGTATAGTGCGCGGATGAAGCGTTTTCATGTCATCACTATTTTCCCTGACATCGTCACGGCATACGCCGGCGAGTCGATCGTCGCGCGGGCGGTCAAAGATAAGCTCATTGCGATCAAGGCGTATAACCCGCGGGATTTTTTGCGTGGCAAAAGCAAGAACGGGTACCGTCCGGTTGATGACCGTCCGTATGGCGGTGGACCTGGAATGGTGCTCGCGGCAGATCCGGTCGTACGCGCAATCGATCGCGCCCTCAGTGCTGCGCGCAAGGGCAAGCGGAAGACTAAGGTAATCATACTCTCGCCGCAAGGAAAAGAGTTCACGAATGCATATGCCGAACGGCTCGTGAAGCGTTACGACGATGTGGTGTTTGTGGCGGGGCGCTACGAGGGGATCGATGCGCGCGTCAAAACGATCTTCCGCGCCGAAGAAGTTTCCACAGGACCGTACGTACTCACGGGAGGAGAATTGCCGGCACTGACGATGATCGATGCTATGACCCGCCGGATCCCGGGGGTGCTCGGAAAATTTGAATCACTCGAAGAATCGCGCACTGCATCGCCGGATGTCTATACACGCCCGGAAGTGTACGAATGGAAAGGAAAGAAATATCGCGTCCCCAAGGTACTCCGCTCGGGGGACCACAAGAAGATCGATGCATGGAAAGAAACTCGCATCGCGATGCGAAAGAAAAAGAAAGGGGAGTGATCAAATCAAAAAGACAAAGCCCCGCATTGCGGGGCTTTTGTATAGGACAACGTAAAGGACAACTATCAATCCGTGCCATAACGCTTCTTCATTGCAAGAATCTGCGTTGCGTTGCTCCGGCCTCCCCGGATCTGGTTCCGTGCGGCGAGCATTCGGCGTTCGCTGTCGCGCCCGAAGTCGAGGTTGGTGGGATCGAAGTTTTTCTTGTGCAGTTTTTTGAACACGCGCATGACACACATCTCCTGTGTATGGGTTGATCTGAGGAAAGAGTAGCATTACTTGTTTTGTTGAACAAGCGGCAAGAATTTTTAAATAAGAAAGCCGCTGGGCGAACCATGCGGCTTTTGGGGGTACTTCGGTCGTGTTATGCCGGGCTTACTTCAAGGGCGACACGACGGTCTGCCCAACGTGCGATCAGGCCCGTGGTGATTGCTCCACCTGCAACAGCGAGGATAACCAGAAGAATTACCAGTATTCCCGCTGCGCTATCCTTGCCGTTACTGCTCCGGTTTTTGCTCGAGAACGCATCAAGGACATCTTTGAGGAAGTTCGGAGCGTGACGAGCGGCCTCCCAGGTATTGTGTGCTTGGGCGTATGTGTTCCATGCAGCGATACCGATATTGCCGAGGGTTCGTTGGCGATATGCCGCCACGAGACTGTTTACCCAGATCCCAAGACCGCTACCGAGGACGGGAAGAATGATGATCAAATACCCCAGCTTGAACATTACTTCAGCCCACTCGGGAGTGAGCCACTGTCCAGCAACGGCAATCATGGCGAGGAGCGTGACATAGACCCAAGTAAAGCCGCATGCAGCCATGGTCAATCCACACCACACCATGAAACGGGTCATCCCGCCGATAATCTTGCTTTCGGTGAAATAGGAGCCGGCTGCGTAGGCGTTCCAGCAGCTGATTCCGAAGTTGAGGACGAGGAGTGCCAACAGGGCAAGTTCGTTCATTGAGGTAATCTCCTTGGCTTGATTGGTAGGTGATTGAGGGAACTGTACAACGGTACATCTATGTTCATTATAGCATAAAAATATATTATGTCAAACTATGTAGCATTGCAGCGTCAAGTTTACACACGCACACTCCCGGAGCTTCTCTAAGGGTGTCTTTCCTTCCATCCCCAGCCCACGGT
>MHUZ01000032.1 GCA_001823605.1 Candidatus Yonathbacteria bacterium RIFOXYD1_FULL_52_36 | reverse complement strand
GGATGGAAGGAAAGACACCCTTAGAGAAGCTCCGGGAGTGTGCGTGTGTAAACTTGACGCTGCAATGCTACACTACTTGACAATACCATGTTCTCGGTATACAATGTATCTAACGTAACCTAGTCTCGCTACGGCTTCATTTCCGAAGTATTTGCAACAAGCGAACCATCTCTAGGTTCGCTTTTGCGTATCATTTTCATTGATGCGCTGAAGGTCTGTCTTGTGACAACCTCGAAAATTTCTCGGGCAGGCATTTTTTAGTTAAAACTTACTCCGCAAAACTCTTTAGGGTTTTTACGGAGTAAGTTTTTAGTAAGCTTTACGTATGTATTCACAGCATTCGCGCACACCACGTGCACCGGGCACTCGCCCACAGTTTAAACGCCGTTCTCCCGGAGCATCTTCGGGTGGTTTCCGTCGCCCCGCACCCTCACGAGGGCGTTCTTCTGGTGGTGGTAATCGTCGCGGCAGTGTTGATCAGCGCATCGACATCTCACGTTTTATTAATAAGGCAGTCATCACCGAAACCATTGAGCACTTTGTTCCAGAACATAAGTTCATTGATTTTCCGATCGATGCACGCTTGAAGAAAAATATTGTTGAAAAAGGATATCAGGACCCTACACCGATCCAGGATCGGGCAATTCCTCAAGTATTGCGTGGACTCGACATCGTCGGTATCGCAAATACGGGAACCGGCAAGACAGCAGCATTCCTTATTCCGCTCATCGACCAGATGCTCAAAGATAAGAATACGCGCTTGCTCGTGGTCGCTCCGACACGCGAGCTCGCTGTTCAGATTGAAGAGGAGTATCGTGGCTTCACCAAAGGATTGGGCATGAGCTCGGTCTGTTGCGTCGGCGGTGCCTCTCTTGGCCCTCAGATCGGCGCACTGCGCCGCAACCCGCAGGCAGTCATTGGTACTCCGGGCCGTCTCAAAGACCTCATTACACGAAAAAATCTTGACCTGTCGCGTTTCCGCGCGGTAGTGCTCGATGAAGCAGATCGCATGCTCGACATGGGATTCATCGTTGATATGCGCTTTATTCTTGAGCGTACGCCGAAAGACCGCACCACGCTCTTTTTCTCAGCAACACTTTCTCCGGAAATCGAACGTCTCATTGGTGAGTTCTTGCGCGAACCGGTACGCATCTCGGTAAAGACGCAGGACACCTCAAAGAATGTTGACCAAGATATCGTGCGCATTGAGCGCGGGCAGAACAAGATCGACGTACTCGCCGATCTCCTCATTCAGCCGGGCTTTTCGAAAGTGCTCGTATTCGGCAAGACCAAGCACGGTGTTGAGCGTCTCGCCAAAGATCTCACCCAGCGAGGATTCAAAGCAGAATCGATTCACGGCGACAAGACACACGGGCGACGCCAGCGTGCACTCGACCTCTTCAAGCGCAATCATGCAAGTATTCTTGTGGCGACCGACGTTGCTGCACGCGGACTTGATATTGCCGGCGTGAGTCACGTCATCAACTTCGACCTTCCTTCAACCTACGATGACTACGTGCACCGCATTGGCCGTACCGGCCGTGCAGGAAAGAGCGGTAAGGCCCTCACGTTTGTAGGGTAATACCCGGTGTGGCATACTAATTGGTATGACACACTTAGCATCCCAACAGGGGAATATGGAAGGAGCGCCTTCTTCGGGAGGGCATGGTACAGAGGGGCGCCATGTTGATTCGACTACACGCGCGTACTACGAGCAAAAACTTATTCACGACAGTATTCACGAACAGGAGAGTGAGGCGTCGCTCGACGACTCACTTCACAAGGCCCTTGAGGCCAATGTGGAGATTCCTGTGCGCACGGCGCTGATCGCTGATATGGTCTTCCATAAATTTGCCGATCGTTTACGCGCTGAAAATGACGAGATCAGAAAGATCTTGAATGGCGCAGTCTCTGCAACGGGAGTGAATCTAGAAAATAAGAAACAAACACTTGACGAAAATGAGGCATTGCTCAAGGTTCTTGAAACGAATTGTCTCAAGACTCTTGGCCCGATCGCTGATCGTGTTATTTTCCCCCACGAAACAACTTAGTGTAAAACGAGCACACAAAAACCCGCAGAATATGCGGGTTTTTGTGTGCCTAAGTTTTGGCTAGAAGGATGCTACTACCATGAAACGAACGTCTTTGGTGATGTCCACGTCACGTTCCCTGACGGATCGATGGACTCACGCACATAGTAGTACAGCGTATTGGGTGTGAGGTTTCCAATCGTAACTGACTGGACGTAATCGTAGTTCGTGTCAGACGCAGATGGTGCGCCCGAGTAGAGGAACGGCCATGAGGTGTTATACATAACACGGCTCGTTGCCTCCTCGTTCGTGGTCCACGCAACAACTGCGGTTCGCGTTGCAGGAGTCGTGACAGTTTCTGCTGACACGATCGGTGCGCTCGCGTCAGCAGATCCTCCTGTGCCAAATCCGAGCGCGGTGTTGATGCGGGCCATTGTGGTTGGTCCCAAGCGACCATAGCCAGTCGATGCGGTGTCTCCACTGCAGACAATGTTTTCGCGGCACTGATAACGCTCAACTGCGGCTTGAGTAAGTGGACCGAAATATCCAGTCACTAAGCCTTCAGGATAGATCGAGGAATCTCGCGCAAGAAATGCTTGCAGATCGCTCACCTCCGTACCTTGGTCGCCAAGTTCAAATTGCATCGAAAGTGCCCCTGCAATGAAGGGTAGTGCAATAAGCGTAAGTATCCCTGCGGTAAAAAATGATTTCACATTGTTCATAATGATGAGTCTTTTATTAATGATAATACACACACCCTGCCTGTTTCCGGTTTGTACGGCTCCCCTCAGAGGATCATCATCGAATTTTTAAAATATGACCCATCCCCATGGGCTACAAGCAGATTTTCGACCTTTGCGTGACTTTTGTAGATATAGTGTATCCCCTCATGCATGGAGAGGGGATGAAGTATGAACGAGGGAATATGTACGACAGAGAGGGTGCACACACCCCTCTTCACGAGATATTTTGAGTCGGCCATTACAATTAGTGGCATATTAGCAAATTAGTTTTTTGTACCTGTATATGAAAACACGCACCATTGCGAAACTCCATTCGTTTCGCGTTCCACAGCGCGGGGGAAGCGCTCAGCATAGTGAATATGGGCGCACGCGAAAAGGAGTCGCTTTTTGTTCTTCGTGTGGCAATGTTTATCACCACAAAGAGTGGCATCGTCGCAGTAGTCGGGTTTTAGCCCAAGCAAAAAGGAACGGTCAGGCGATCACCAAAACACTCTGTCCCGCCTGTTCTCTTGTGGGGAAGCGTATGTTTGAAGGAGAACTTGTGTTGCGAAATCTTCCTGCGGCAATCGAAGAAGAGGTGTTGCGGTTAGTGCGCGGATTTGGCGCGCGCGCATTGCGCCGCGATTCGCAGCATCGGATCATTGCCATTGAGCACTTAAAGGGAGTTTGGCGTATAACGACCACTGAAAATCAGCTTGCGATCCGATTAGCAAAAAAGATCCGCGATACGTTCAAGCGGGCAACACTCGCCATATCACACTCACGGGAGCCATTCGAGGTGGGGCGTGTGAACATGGTGTTTTCGTAACCTATCATAGACCTTCTGCACAATAAAAATCTTGGCCCTGCACGGAGGACGGCTGGGTTTTTGTTGTGCGGGAGGTCTTGTGGATAACTCCATGGTGGGGAAATTCATGAAGCAGTATACTTAAAAGGAAAGGTCGAACAGATCCATAATCAGTTATTTTGATATGAAAGCACTGCATATGATCGCGTTCATCCTTTTGATCGTCGGTGGCCTTAACTGGGCACTTACGGCATTTGGATGGAATGTGGTTGAAATGCTCTCGGGAGGAGAGATGGGAACTTTCGCCAAGACGGTCTACGTTTTGGTTGGTCTTGCAGCACTCTATGAGGTTGCAACCCACAAGAGCACCTGCCGCGTGTGCGGAGCAGGAAGTTCGATGTAGTCAAAAAGGTGGTTGTGTGTGCACGCATTGCTATCTCGAAACGACCTAGCGCATACTCGCTGGGTCGTTTTCGCTCAGGAATTAGGTTCAGTACATCATTAGGTTTCTGCGAGGAACCTCTATATACTTCACTATATGGGATTTTTTGAAGACTCAAAACCAAAGATCTCGAAACGCGAGTTCGAAGAAGCTCGAAGCGCCCTCGCAGGAAAGGGCTTTTCGGAGCGGGAGATCCTCGAGGTCCAAAAGATCTTTCGAGCGGATCTTAATGATGTTCGCGAAGATGATCGCGGGATTGATGGAAAAGAGCTTGATGCAGCGCTCCTGTGGATGCGCGAACATATTGGTGAGCATGCTGTGTCAGAAAAGAAGCTCGATATTTTGGAAGCAGTGTTACGCAAGAGGCTCTAGCCGTGTTTTCAAGACGAATATTTTAAAGAATCCGGGCATTGCCCGGATTCTTTGTTTTGGTCAGGACGGCCACTTGTGTCCATAACCTGAAATACTCACAAAAATGTTTTTGGGAAAGTGGCTATGGTAAAACGAGAGATTTCCACAGGTGAAGGATTCGCTCTCCGAAACACTCTTTGATATAATGAAAAACGAAGCGGCGTATGCGACCGCTTATATCATCGTGTCTGTACCTCAACTTTTAAAAATATTCTGATGGCGATTCGAGTCCTCATGTTTGGATGGGAATTCCCCCCGCACAACAGCGGTGGTTTAGGTACCGCCTGTTTTGGACTCACGCGCGCGCTTGCACGCGAAGAGGTCGATGTTTTGTTTGTGCTCCCTAAGCGCGTCGGCGTAGCCACGGATCACGCTCGGCTTATTTTTGCAGATGATCGCCCCATTACTGTTCGAGAGGTCACTTCGTCGCTTACTCCGTATGTGACTGGGTCTCAGTACGAGGCGATGCTGACCCCTGAAGAGCGGTCGCTTTATGGACCAACACTGCTTGACGAGGTGCGACGGTACGCAGTGCGCGCTGGCGAGATCGCCAAGAAAGAGCAGTTTGATATCATTCATGCTCATGATTGGCTCTCGTTTCTTGCGGGGCTCGAGGCGAAGAAAGTCTCAGGCAAGCCCTTGGTGCTCCACATGCACGCAACAGAGTTTGACCGCACGGGCGGGCAGGGGATGAACACAGAAGTCTTCCAGATCGAACAAATGGCGATGATGCGCGCCGATCGTGTTGTTGCCGTGAGTAACTATACGAAAGAAAAAATTGTGAGCCAGTATGGCGTCCATCCCGATAAGGTTATGGTGGTACACAATGGGATCGACGAAGAGGATTATTCATACAGCGCCGATCGTCTTGAGTCACTCCGCGCACACGGTACGAAGATCGTACTCTTCACGGGGAGACTCACGGTACAAAAAGGACCTGAGTATTTTATTCGTGCGGCAAAACGTGTTTTGGATTTTTGCCCGAACACTATTTTTGTTATCGCCGGGTCGGGCGATCTGGAGTATCGATTGATGCGTGAAGCGGCGCATCTGGGGATCTCTGACAAAGTATTGTTTGCGGGATTTGTGCGTGGCAGAGAACTCGATGCTCTCTATCGGTCGGCAGACCTCTTTATTATGCCGTCGGTATCTGAGCCGTTTGGGATTACCCCGCTTGAGTCGGTGATCAATGGAACACCGGTACTCGTCTCAAAACAGTCCGGGGTTGCCGAGGTCCTGACGCACGCACTCAAGGCTGATTTTTGGGACACGGACGAGATGGCAAACAAGATCGTCGCAACGCTTCGTCACGACACCTTGCGTGACACGTTGCGTGACCACAGTCAGACGGAGGTCAAGCGACTCACGTGGCGCGAGGCGGCGCGCAAATGCGTCGACATTTATCATGATCTGCTCGTTGCTCCGGTGAGTGTTTCATACTAGAATACATACATGAGTTCTGTCTGCTTTTATTTCCAAGTACATCAGCCATTCCGCATCAAGCGGTATCGAATTTTTGATGTAGGGAATGATCAAGAATATTTTTCAGATGATTCTGAACGCGACACGAACAACGCACGTGTCTTTCACAAAGTGGCACGCAAGTGCTACCTTCCCGCGAACGCAGTTCTCCTTGAACTTCTAGAGCGTCATCCGGAATTCAAGGTAAGCTTCTCGCTCTCAGGCGTTTTCCTTGAACAGGCGGAAATGTATGCACCTGAGGTGATCGAATCTTTTCAGAAACTTGTAGCAACTGGTCGCGTTGAGATCCTCTCTGAAACGTATTATCACTCGCTCTCATTTCTGCACTCCAAGAATGAATTCCGCGCACAAGTCGCGCTTCATCGCGATAAAGTACAGAAGATCTTTGGGGTAACGCCACAGGTGTTTCGAAATACTGAGCTCATCTATCGCAACGACATTGCGCATGAGGTTGAAGCAATGGGGTACAAAGGGATCATTGCCGAAGGTGCAGACCATGTGCTGGGGTGGCGCAGCCCCAACTTCCTTTATCAGCCTGAAGGAGCACAGAAAATAAAACTTCTCCTCAAGAACTACAAACTTTCGGATGATGTTGCGTTCCGCTTCTCGTCTCGCGATTGGGCGGAATGGCCGCTCACGGCGCCCAAGTTTGCGCAGTGGCTCTCCGCCGTGAATGGCAATGGGCACGTGATCAATCTTTTCATGGACTACGAGACGTTCGGCGAGCACCAGTGGGAGGATACGGGAATCTTTGATTTTCTCCGTGCGATGCCGGAAGAGTTCTTAAAACATCCAGACAATGATTTTGTGACACCTTCTGAGGCGATCGATCGCTACGATGCGGTTGCGCCGCTTGATGTGCCGGACTATATGTCATGGGCTGATGTGGAGCGCGATCTTTCCGCATGGCTTTCGAATGCGATCCAGCACGATGCAATGCGCGCGATCTACGTGCTTGAACACGAGGTGATGGAGAGCGGCGACCCAAAGCTTATCGATGACTGGCGCAGACTCCAGACCTCGGACCACTTCTACTATATGTGCACAAAATGGTTTGCTGACGGCGACGTGCATAAGTATTTCAATCCCTACGATTCTCCGTACGAGGCATTCATTGCGTATATGAACGTGCTCCAAGACATGCGACTCCGCGTCGAGGCGTCGCGTGCAAAAAGGAAGCGACCCACAGGTGTGCTAGCTGCACCACTTTATGCCTAGAGCTCTTACGCTTGGAAACGGCAACATTCTTGTAGGGCTTGATACCCAAGGAGAAGTGCGGGACTTCTATTTTCCGTTCGTCGGCCTCGAGAACCATGTGGGCGGACATTTCAAACACCGCGTCGGACTCTTCACCGAAGGACAGCTTTCGTGGCTCCATGATCCCAGCTGGAAAGTCACGGTCAATTGTGAAAATGACGCATTGATGGGGAACACGCAGTGCGAGAACAAGACGCTTCAGCTCGACCTCTCACTTTCGGATATTGTGTACAACGAGAAGAATATTTTCTTGCGTCGAGCAACGATCTACAACAAGAGCTCTCACCGACGCACGGTGAAGTTGTTTTTTAGCCACGAGTTTGAGATCTACGAATCGCATCGCGGTGATACCGCCTACTATGATCCGCGCAACGCCACGATCATTCACTATAACGGCAAGCGCGTATTTTTGATCAATGGTGTGACGAGTACCGGCAAGAGTTTCGATGAATACACGACGGGCATTTTCCGCATTGAAGGGAAGGAGGGGTCGTTCCGTGACGCAGAAGATGGCGTGCTTTCAAAGAATCCTATTGAGCATGGACCGACTGACTCTGTGGTCGGATTTTCCTTCGAGCTTGAGCCGGAAGGTCAAGCAGAGGTGTTCTACTGGATCGCCGCGGGAGAGTCTATTAAAGAAGCGCATGAACTTAATGCGTACACGCTCGGCAAAGGGCCGGAACATCTGATGCGCACCACGCGCGATTATTGGCGCGCATGGGTCAAGCGTCAGAACTTCAACTTTTACGGCTTGGATGCGAACATCGTCACGCTCTTTAAAAAGTCGCTCTTCGAGGTGCGCGTGCATGCTGATAATCGCGGAGCGATCATTGCGTCTGGCGACTCAGACATGCTCCAGGGTGGACGCGACACTTATGGATACTCTTGGCCCCGTGATGCTTCGTACTCGGCGATGTCGCTTGCTATGGCGGGGGACATAACCGTGGCGCGCCGATTCTTTGAATTTTCAAATGACATCATTACTGACGATGGATACTTCATGCACAAGTACCGTCCGGACCGCTCACTGGGTAGTTCGTGGCATCCGTGGGTGCGCAAAGAAACAGGTGAGGTGCAATTGCCGATCCAAGAAGATGAGACTGCGCTTCCGATCATCGCGATGGGGAAGTACTACGAAGCAACAAAAGACATCGAGTTCGTAGAGAGCGTCTACAATTCACTCATCAAGAAAGCGGCAGACTTTATGGTTGCGTATCGCGATGAACACACCAATCTTCCGAAACCAAGCTATGATCTTTGGGAAGAAAAATATGGCGTCTCAACATACACCGCAAGTGCCGTGTATGGAGCGCTGATCACGGCGGCGCGGTTCGCGGAAACGCTCGGAAAGTCGAAGAGTCAGAAAACATATACCGATGCGGCCAATGAAGTGCGCGAAGCGATACTCACCCATCTGTACGACAAAGAGAGCGGGACATTCTACAAGATGGTCACGCTTGAGCACGACACAATTGTGCCGGACCGTACGATCGATATGTCGAGCGTGTACGGCATATATACCTTCGGCGTACTTCCCGCAAAGGATGAGCGCGTTACGCGGGCAGTGCGCGTGACCGAGGAGAAACTTTCATGTCACACGTTTGTGGGAGGTATTGCGCGGTATGAGGGAGACCGCTACTATCGTACCGACGAAGGAAACGTTCCCGGAAATCCATGGTTCATTACGACGCTCTGGCTTGCGCAGTACTACATTGCCGTAGCCGAAAAAGAAGCAGATTTTGACCTGGCAAAGAAGTGGCTCAATTGGGCGGTTGATTATGCCACTGCTTCAGGTATGCTTTCTGAGCAGTTGGATCCCAATACCGGAGCGCAGATCTCGGCGGCACCACTTGCGTGGAGTCATGCAGAATTCATTATTACGGTCATATCGTATTTAGATAAACTTGAAGAGCTTGGCATATGCGAGAAATGCAACCCCGTAACGTAGGAGGTACCCCAGTGGTCGGTTCACCGACCATGCTGGTTATCTTTGGCGCAACGGGAGATCTCAGTCAACGCAAACTTATTCCCGCACTCTTCCATCTTTTTGCCGCGGGGTACCTGCCTCAGGCGTTCCAGATCGTGGGGGTGTCGCGACGCGATATCGGCGATGCGGGATATCAAAGTCTCGCACGCGAGGTGCTCCTGCCGTTCTCTTTGGGAAAAGAGAGCGAGCTCGAACAATTTCTCACACACCTTACCTACCTTGCCGCTGATTTTTCAAAACCAGAAAGTTACGAGCGCCTCTCGGACCACCTCATTGCTGTCGAGGGTACGATGGGGCAGTGCGCGAACAAGCTCTTCTATCTTGCCGTGCCGCCGGCCTCGTACGAAACGATCTTTCGCGAACTTGCCGATTCAGGACTGACTATTCCGTGTAGTGACGAAACAGGATGGACGCGTGTTCTGGTCGAAAAGCCGTTTGGCAATGATAACGAAACCGCACAAAAACTCGACGCACTTTTAGGACTGTTGTTCAAAGAAGATCAGATCTTCCGCATTGATCACTACTTGGCAAAAGAGGCACTTCAGGATGTATTGATGTTCCGGTTTTCAAATGCGCTTTTTGAGCCGGTGTGGAACAGCGAGTACATTGATCACGTTGAGATCAAACTCTACGAATCGGCACGGGTTTCCGGCCGGGGGAGTTTTTATGATGGAGTGGGGGCATTGCGTGACGTGGGACAGAACCACGCGCTCCAGATGCTCGCACTCATCGCGATGGAGAATCCGGGAATGTTTTCTGCTGAACGTATTCGTGAAGCGCGTGCTCATGTGCTTGGGCACGTTGCGCCACTCGATACCGCCGACGTGGTTCGCGGGCAGTATGATGGATATCGTATTGAAGAAGGTGTCGGACCAGACTCAATGACCGAGACCTATTTTCGCATCAAGCTTTCTCTTGAGAGCGAGCGCTGGCGTGGTGTGCCATTCTACCTTGAGAGCGGCAAGGCGTTAGCCGAATCAAAAACCGAGATCACGGTGCACTTTAAGGCGCCTAAGGACTGCCTCTGTGATATGCCCGGGCACGACCACGGGAATGTCATCACGTTTCGTATTCAGCCGAACGAGGGAATTACGGTACTCTTTTGGGCAAGGCGGAGCGGGTTTGCACCCGGACTTGAGCCGAAACAGCTTTCGTTCTCGTATCGTGACGAAAGCGCACCGCTCGTGCGCATTCCTGATGCATATGAACGCGTGCTCTACGACGCGGTGATGGGGGATCAGATCCTCTTTACCAGTACCGACGAAGTGATGGCCGCATGGAGAATCATCACCCCGATCCTTGAACTCTGGAAAAACGAACCGCTCCATGCGTATGAAGCAGGGAATGCGGGGCCCAAAATAGAAAGGTAAAAAAAGAAAAAGCGGTGGCATTTATTGCCACCGCGGTGATACCCGTCATTCTTATGTACTCGCATCGGCCGCACGCTAAAGAAGTTCATCGTAACGCTTGGATATGGAGATGAGATGTTTCCTGAGATATGGTCCGCGGGGTTTAAGGGTGAGGATGTAGTCCGCGATGTAATCGAGGTCTTTTCTGTCCTTCGCCATCCCCAATGCTTTTTCAAGAGCAAGATACGCGGCCGCATATCTCTCGTACTTCGTAAGGTGGGTGTATGCGCGAAGCGCATCTTCAATGTTTTTCGTTGCTTCAATCGCAACTCTCAAGATGAAGTCCCCGTCAGAATTAATTGAGAGACCAACTGTTCTCAAAAATTTACTGGACGCCTCACGAATCTGAGCAATCAAGAATAGTTCCTTACAGAAGGGTGGGGAATCACTTACGTCATCTAAAATCTCCGTAACTGTGGCAATGAAATCGCCGCCATCCGTGTTGCCTGTCTGTGTATCTGTGGCCATCAGTGTGCCCTCGTGATGTGGTTTGTGAATAGGAATTTGCTTATCTGAAAATAAAGTATCACACATCTTCAGAAAGTCAATAGTATGTGAGCGCATGTTTTTGGTAGAATGTTTGTATGAAAACGATCGGCTACATTGGACTGGGGAAGATGGGGCGGAACATGGTCGAGCGACTCACGAACGCGGGATGGCGCGTGGTTGCGTATGACACCATGCCGGCAAACGTTGCAGAAGCAGCAAAGCTTGGTGCGGAAGGTGCGGTGTCCCCACAAGCAGTGCTCGAGCAGATTTCTTCGCCACGATTGATCTGGCTCATGGTCCCGCACCAAGCGATTGATCAGGTGCTCGGTGAGATTGCCCCATATCTTCAGGCGGGCGATACCGTGATCGATGGCGGTAATTCAAATTTTAATGAAACCGTACGCCGCGGAAAAGAACTTGCCGAAAAAGGCGTGCACTATCTTGATGCAGGCACATCAGGCGGTCCAGGTGGCGCCAAGGAAGGCGCGTGCGTCATGGTCGGCGGTGAGAAAAAAATATTTGAAAAATATGAGGCATTGTTTCGCGATATCGCTGCACCGGACGCCTACGCGTATATGGGAGAGAGCGGCACGGGGCATTTTGTAAAAATGGTCCACAACGGCATCGAGTACGGCATGATGCAGGCGATCGCCGAAGGATTTGAGGTGCTGAAAGTCTCGCCCTTTAACCTTGATCTCGTTGAGGTGGCGCGTATTTACAACAATAAGAGCGTGATCGAGTCGCGTCTCACGGGCTGGCTTGAAAAAGGACTGCGTGAGGAGGGGGTTGAGCTCGGCGCTATCTCCGGTTCGGTGTCCGCGAGCGGCGAAGGACTTTGGACGGTTGAAACGGCAAAAGAGTTTGGTGTACCCGTGCCGGTCATTGAGAAATCACTCCGCTTTCGCGAGGAGTCACAACAGAAGCCGAGCTTTACCGGTAAGGTGTTGTCACTTCTTCGCAATCAGTTCGGTGGCCACGAAACAAAAGTAAAATAGTAAAACACAGACTGCACCATGACACTTGTTGATTTTAATCCCGCGCAGGCGATGGGGGAGGAGATAAGCCGGGTACTCTCGGTATATAAACAAGAAGAAAAGCCTGTGCTTCTTTTTTTGTCCGGCGGAACGGCTCTTTCACCGCTTGAATACATCCCCCCTAAGATGCTGAGCGGTATGGTCACGCTCACGACGCTTGATGAACGATATGCGCCGAGCGGGTTGAATTCGAATTTTGTGGCGCTCTCTCGCACGTCATTTTTTAAGAATGCGCAGATGGAAGGAGTCCAGGTCATTGATACGTGCGTACTTGCAGGTGAGTCTCAGAAAGAACTTGCGGACCGCATTGATGCTGATGTGCGCGCTTGGATGATCGAGCATCCAAATGGCGTTCTCCTTGCGGTTGCGGGTGTTGGAGCTGATGGGCACACTGCGGGCATGATGCCGTATCCGGAAGATCGCGTAAAATTTGCGGAACTGTTCGAAGGCGAGCGATTGTTTGTTGCGTATGATGCGAGCGGGAAAAACCAATTTCCCCTTCGCGTTACCGCGACCATGACGCTTCTCCGGAAACTCAACCACGCGTTTCTCTATGCCCGTGGGGAAGAAAAAAGAGAGGCGCTCAGGCGGATGAAAGCTGAAGGTGTGCTTGCGGAATGTCCCGCACGCATATTTCAAGAGATCCCGACAACGTTATATTCCGGATAGCAAATTTGCTAAGATACTCACTATGTATATTCTTTTTGATATTGGCGGAACCAAGATGCGCGTGGCGTGTGCTAACGCATCGAATACGTGCGGGGAGCCACGCATAGAGATGACCCCGAAGAACTTTGAGGAAGGTGTAGCACTTCTTGCGCACATGGCCAAGGAAGCAGGAGGAGGGGAAACGGTTGAGGGGGTGATCGGTGGAATTGCCGGTATTGTTGACTCTGACGGCGTACTCACAAAGAGCCCCAATTTACCCGATTGGAGTGGAAAACCTCTCAAAAAAGCACTCTCTGAGGCCCTGGGAGCCCCTGTGACGATTGAAAATGACGCGGCAATGGTTGGGCTCGGTGAGGCCGTATATGGGGCGGGGAGGGGCTTTTCGATCGTTGCGTACCTGACCGTGAGTACTGGTGTGGGTGGTGCACGGATCGTTGAAGGAATGATCGACGAACACGCACAAGGATTTGAGCCGGGGCACGCAATTATCGATCCCGATAATTCACTGTGTCCGACGTGCGATGGGAACGAACTTGAGGATTATGTCTCGGGCACATCAGTCGAAAAGCGTTTTGGAAAGAAGCCTCACGAGATCACTGATTCTGCTGTGTGGGACGAACTCGCAAAATTTTTAGCGTATGGCGTGCACAATACGATCGCATATTGGTCACCGGATGTAGTGGTGATCGGCGGTTCAATGATGCGCGAGGTGGGTATTTCGGTTGAAGGTGTAGAAAAACATCTGAAAGAAATTTTTAGTATTACATCGAGTATTCCTGCGATTCGTAAAGCAGAGTTGGGTGATGTGGGCGGAATCTACGGCGCACTCGCGTATCTGCAGAGTAAAAAATAAATAACCCCCGCAATGAATGCGGGGGTAGGAGCACGGAACGACATGCGTCATAGGTGAGGCTTGCGCTCAAAGATCGTGTATCGAAGATTATAAGGAGAATTTACTCCTTTCTGGATCGGAGGTGTATCCGGGGGAATTCCAACCTCTTTCCAGCTGAGAAAATCGATCTCGGGGAAATAAGCATCCCCTGGAAAATCCGCGTCAATGAATGTGACATAGAGGCGATCCACGAACGGGAGTGTTTGCTGGTATATTTCGGAACCGCCACCAATGAAGATTTCGCCCTTGCCATTCGTGCGTCTGTGTGCGATGTCGAGTGCCTGTTCGATGGAGGGTGCTATTGCATACTCATTGGTCTGTACCGGCGCGCGGGTGCGCGATACGGCGATCATATAGCGACCAGGCAGGGGTTTCTTTGTCCTGGCAATTATGGAGTCGAATGTCTTTGACCCCATAATGATCGGGCAGTCCATGGTGCGCTCTTTGAAGTTCTTGAAGTCCCAGGGAATGCGTTCCCAAGGGAGGTCATTGTTGTAACCAATCACGCGACCGTTCGCCATCGCTGTGATGATGGATATTTTGTCTCCGCTCATAACGCCCTCCTTTGGGCTTAGGTTTTTGTCCGAACTCACGCTATCAACGTTCGGAAACAAAGTCAATTGTGGTATATTGCGGCGATGGGAAAACCTATTAGATTTTCAATCGAGAAAAAGATGCCAGGCGCACTGGGCCGCGCGGGCACCATTACGACGCCGCATGGCGAGATCCGAACACCGGCGTTCGTGACCGTGGGAACCAAGGCAACGGTCAAAGCGCTTACTCCTGAGATGGTCCGCGACCTTGGTGCACAGGTGGTGCTTGCCAATACTTATCACCTCTATCTTGAGCCTGGTGAGAGAATAGTGCGCGATGCTGGCGGTATCCACAAATTTATGAACTGGAGCGGCCCCACCATGACCGACTCGGGGGGATTTCAGGCCTTCTCGCTTGGCGCTGCATTCGGCAAGGGAGTCTCAAAAATTGCGAAGGGTGGCGAGTCAGAAAATGGAAGCACTGCGGGTGACGAAGGATCACAAGAAGAACCGCGCCTTGCGCGCATCGACGAGGATGGCGTGACGTTCAAATCACACTTGAACGGAAGTGAGCATAAGTTCACACCTGAACGCTCGATAGGAATACAGCATAATATTGGAGCTGACATGATCTTTGCATTTGATGAGTGTACCTCGCCACACGCGCCGCACGAGTATCAAGAAGAAGCACTCAACCGTACACATAGATGGGCACAGCGCAGTCTCGATGCACATCATGCGAATGAATCTGCGGCGGGGAAGCAGGGACTCTTGGGAATCGTCCAAGGCGGGCGGCATAAAGATCTTCGGGAGGAAAGTGCACGTGTGGTTGGGGCAATGGATTTTGATGGTTTCGGCATTGGCGGATCGTTTGATAAAGAAGATATGTATACGGCAGTGGGATGGGTGAATGCTCTCTTGCCCGAGGAAAAGCCGAGACATCTGCTTGGTATCGGAGAGCCGATGGACCTCTTTGGCGGTGTTGAGAACGGATGCGATATCTTTGATTGTGTGGCACCAACACGTATGGCGCGCAACGGCACGATTCATACTGCCGATGGGCGCATCAATATCTTGAATGCGCAATTCGTGCGCGACTTCACTCCGCTTGACCCGGGGTGTGAGTGCTACACATGCCGTACCTACACACGCGCGTACCTTGCACACCTTTTCCGTGCAAAAGAAATGCTTGCGGGTACCCTCGCGTCAATCCATAACTTGCACTTCATCATCAAACTCGTCGCGAATATTCGTCAGGCGATTCTGGATGATACATTCAGTGAATTCAAAGCTGCATTTTTGGCGCGATACTACAAGTCTTTGTAATTTGAACAAAAAAAGCGGCTCCCGTAAGGGAGCCGCGTGGCATTGTGCCGTTAAAATACATCCGGGCGGGGAACGATAGCGATTTCTTCGCCGCGAAGGAGAGCCAATATTTTCGGATGCGCTTCTCCTGACGGTTCCGGCAGCGGTAATGTTTGGATGAGGCCGCAATCGGTCAGTTCGCAGATCATTAGGAACTGAAATGCCATACGGGATGTCTCCTCGCGTTCCGTAATCTCGTCCGCAGTCATATTGATCGCGACGAACCCGGCAAAGACATCTCGCCACCACAACGCATCAAAAAAATCCATGCCAGGGCCACTGATGAGCCCCCGCGTTTTCCTGAGATGTAGGAATAGCCGGTACAACTTCCTTGTTTCAGGGAACAGATCTGTTTCTTGTGTGTTCATGTTACCTCCGTTCAGTGTTTGGTGGTGTACGATCTGGTAATCCCGCAGTCATACCATGCATCCCGGAACATTTCTTTAAGTGCATGGTGGGACGCGTATTCAAGATTTACCTCCATTACCGGGGTCAAAGCCGGAACGGGTGCGTTTGCAAGTTCTTCAAGATACCGCACCAGACCTACTTCAATCTCGACATTGGGAAATAATCGAATTCCCGTATAGAGGTTTTTCCTGCGACGCATTCGTTGCCGTAATCGGTACAGTCGACACAGTTGTTTTGTGTGCGGGAGATTCCCGCTTGTGTTGGTCGTCATGCTACCTCCGTTTGTGTCGAGAGAGAAACAGCGGTTGAACGACATGGCGCGTTCCTTTGCCGTGAATGATGGTTGTTACCTTCACGGTACGACCACCGGTGTGGTCAGGAGCCGAAAGGATAACATGCTCAGTAATCGAGCGCTCTACTTGATGTTGATGCCTTTTGCGTGACATACATCACCCCCCTGGTGTATTTCAAAGAATATTCGACTTACTCTAGTTTTACGATATAGTACCCAGTACAAAGCGTCAATATGAACAAATTCGTTCTCAAATCAGAATATGAGCCAGCGGGGGATCAGCCCGAGGCAATTGAGGCCTTGGTAAAAGGCCTCAAGAAGGGTATGCCCAAGCAAACCCTTTTGGGTGTGACCGGATCCGGAAAGACGTTCACGGTCGCGAATGTGATCGAACGCGTACAAAAACCAACGCTCATTATTGCGCACAACAAAACGCTCGCCGCACAGTTGGCGCAAGAATACCGCGAGGTATTTCCGGATAATGCGGTGCACTACTTCGTCTCATACTACGACTACTATCAGCCGGAAGCGTACCTCCCGACGAGCGATACGTATATTGAGAAAGATGCGCAGATCAACGAAGAGATCGACCGCTTGCGCCACGCCACCACGCAGGCGCTTTTGACGCGCCCTGATGTGATCATTGTGGCATCGGTATCATGCATCTACGGCATTGGTTCACCGGAAGAATATAAAGAGTCACACTTGCTCCTTAAACAGGGCGACACGTATGATCGACGCTCGCTCATGCAGAAACTCGTCGCGATCTTCTATGAGCGTACGAACGCGGACCTCACGCCGGGCACATTTCGTGCGACAGGAAACACGGTTGAGATCATGCCGATCTCAGAGCGCGTGATCTATGAACTGACGCTCTTGGGCGGAGTAGTGAGCAATATTGCGATCGTTGACGCGACCTCGCGCGCCCTCATTGAGGGGAGCGTCAAAGAATTCTTTCTCTTTCCGGCAAAACATTTCATCACCACCAAGGCGGAGCAGGATCGTGCGGTCAAGTCGATCCGCAAAGAACTTACCGATCGGCTCAAGGTGCTTGAAAAGGAAGGGAAGATCCTTGAAGCGGAGCGTCTCAAGCGGCGCACGAACTACGATCTCGCCATGATCAAGGAGGTGGGCTACTGCAACGGTATTGAGAACTATTCGCGCCACCTTTCAGGACACGCTCCCGGCGAGCCACCGAATACGTTGCTTTCGTACTTTCCCCATAAACCTGACGGCACACCTGACTTTCTCACCGTGATCGATGAATCACACGTAACCCTTCCGCAGATCGGCGGGATGTATGGCGGCGATCAGTCGCGCAAAAAGACGCTCATCGAGCACGGGTTTCGCTTGCCCTCAGCGGCGGACAATCGCCCTTTGCGTGCAGAAGAATTCTGGAAGCGCGTCGGTCAGACACTCTTCGTTTCAGCAACCCCATCCCAGTATGAGCGCGATGAAAGCGCGCAGATTGTCGAGCAGATCATTCGACCCACAGGGCTCATTGATCCGATCGTGGAGATCAAGCCGATAGTTGAGAAAGGTGCTTACAAAGGACAGATCAAAGATTTCATTGCGGAAGCGGAAGTGGTCATTAAGAAAGGAGACCGCGTGATCGCCACTACGCTCACCAAGCGCATGGCGGAAGACCTGAGTATCTATCTCAAGGAGCGTGGTGTCGCGTCTGAATACCTTCACAGCGATGTGAAGACGATCGACCGTATCAAGATCTTGACTGAATTTCGTCGCGGCACGTTTGATTGCATTGTGGGCGTGAACCTCCTGCGCGAAGGACTCGATCTTCCTGAAGTTTCGCTCATCGGTATTTTGGACGCCGATAAAGAAGGATTCTTGCGCTCAGAGACATCGCTCATCCAGATCATTGGTCGCGCGGCGCGCAACTCGGCAGGGCGCGTTATTCTCTATGCCGACACCCTCACCGGATCCATTGAGCGTGCACTGAGAGAAACGAACCGTAGGCGCGAGATTCAAACCGCGCACAACAAAGCACACGGCATTACGCCACAGACGATCAAGAAAAAGATCCATGACATTACGGAACACCTTGATTCCGAGCACGACAAGGCAGTACGCGCGAACTTGGCGCTCGATAGGGAAATATTCAAAGGGGACAAGCGCAAACTCGTTCGCCTTAAAGAGAAGCAAATGACTCAAGCCGTGAAGGAGCTTGATTTCGAGACCGCGGCGATCCTGAGGGATGAGATCAAGGTGCTCAAAGGGGGTTAATCTCGTATTAAAAAACCGCCGAGCGTGCAGGCGCTCGGCGGTTACGGTAACGATCAGCTGTAGTAGGTATGAAAGAAGAGATGATGCAGACGCTCGATTTCTTTTGGATCTGTTTCGACCGCATCAAACCGAATAGTGACTCTGCGTCGTGGTGTTTGCAGGAGCGGAAAATGCGTCAGTGGAGGAAGTCTGTCTACAGTCCTCGCTAGTGTGAAGAGCGCATCAAGTTTATCTTTGCTTAGGTTACTCATATGGTACCCCTCAGTTTTAAAGATCTATTCTGGATCATACCGTACATACGCGTTGTTTCAAACTAGAACCTGGAGCGTTGACTTTTGGGTTATGGAACCGTATCGTGGGTAAAGAATCTGGAACCATACAGGGGAGATGCATCATGAGCAGTCCCGATGACGACAGCCAAAATTTGCTCGCGCTTATTTGCTTGGAGCTTTTAAAGCGCTCAAAAATGTACGAGATACTCGATCAAAGTAGCGTGACGGTCACACGCCTCTGCGCGCTTGGAGGGATAGATGTTGATACGGAAGCTCTTATGGAGCTGTGTGCTTTTGCAGAAAAAGAATATGGTATGGGTATCGACCCCGGGGAGATCGAGGAATTGTTAAAGGAGGGGAAAGCCCTTCTTGCGCAAAATCCTGATCCTGAAGGGGAATCGGTGGCTGATACACCCACACTTCATTGATCCTCGTTTAATATACAAAACCCCCCTGTCTTAATTAGGACAAGGGGGTTTTCATGTACATATCTCTTAGAGCGTTCTGTATGCATTCTTGAGTGCGCTGGAGATCTCTAAAAAATGATCAGCCATATGGTCACCTAGTACTGAGCCGGTTTGATAGTGCCACGCTCGATACAACCCCGACCCCATGGCTTCATAGTAGTGTACATTCACCATATGACGCTCGGCGTAGACAGGGAAGAGTGATGCGAGCAAAAGACAAGTGTCACCTCCTTGACGGAGATAATCCGCCGACTGAGCAGCTTCCGCTTTAGCTAGGTATTCAAATGCTGTCCAATATGCGGGCTGGTGATCGAGTAGTTGTGCGCAACAGTGTGCCGCATGCCGCGCACAGTAAAGATACGGCAGAGCAACACGACGAGTCTCGCGCAACTCCTTAGTTATTTTCCCAAAGAATAAATCCTCGATCTTCTCGCCTGCAAAAGTGACAATGCCATTTTGTTTTGCGTAGCGAGGATCATTCGAGATCGTCACTGCCTCACGAAGAAGCGCAGTGAGGTCGCTCAGGTGGTCAAGCAACTGCCCGGTCTTTGAAGAACGGAAAGGAATCACGGTGCCCATAGAACCTCCCCTTTGTATAAGTACTGAGTCCATATTCATTGTCCCACCAGCGCACCTCTCCTGCAAGTTTGCGCCTGTGCGCACAGCGGAGTATAGTGATGCTCTATATGAAACCCTCCGGCAAAAAGGGGCCGTCTCCGATTGACCATATTACGGTTCGTGGCGCCCGCACGCACAATTTAAAGAACATTACCGTGTCGATCCCGCGCAATACGATGACCGTATTCACGGGACTTTCCGGTTCAGGAAAGTCGTCGCTTGCATTCGACACGATCTTTGCCGAAGGTCAGCGCCGATACGTGGAGTCGCTTTCGGCGTACGCACGGCAGTTCATCAACCAGATGCAGAAACCGGATGTGGATGAGATCACGGGGCTTTCGCCGGCGATCTCGATCGATCAGAAGAGCCGTTCAAACAATCCGCGCTCGACGGTGGCAACGATCACCGAGATCTATGACTATCTGCGCGTGCTTTTTGCGCGCATTGGTCGTCCGCACTGCCTCACGTGCGGTCGCGAGATCGAAAAACTTTCCAACGAAGAGATCCTTAACTTTGCCGTTGATCACATCAAGGGCGCAAAGGCGAAGGGGACCAAAGGCGCGCTTCAGATCTTTGCACCGATCGTGCGCGGACGAAAAGGCGAGTACTACCAACTCCTTTACGATATGCTCGGCAAGGGCTACACGCACGCACGTGTGGACGGCAAGGTACACAGTTTGCGCGAGCAGATCATGCTCGACAAGAACAAGAAACACTCGATCGATGTGGTGATTGATGAGATCACACAAAAGGAGTGGTCTGAAAATCCAAAGACGGCGCGTGAACGTCTCGCAGAAGCGATCGAACGATCAACTGCGCTTGCGGGCGGCTTGGTTACGGTCTCGCTCGCCAATGATGAATTCCTGCTCTCGTCAAAATTCGCCTGTCCAGAAGACGGTTTTTCGTACCCAGAGATCGAGCCACGTCTTTTCTCATTCAACTCTCCGTACGGTGCGTGTCCGACCTGTAACGGTTTGGGAACAAAGCACCTCTTTGGTGATGAGCCGTGCGAAGATTGTCAGGGTGCGCGCTTGCGCAAAGAAGCACTCGCCGTAACGATCGCCGGTAAAAATATTGTTGAGATCGCGGGTCTTTCGATCGAGGATGCGGCGGATTTCTTCAAACATGCAAAACTTTCGGCGCGCGAAAAGAATATATCTGAGGTCATTCTAAAAGAGATCACCCACCGCCTTAATTTCATGCTGGATGTCGGGCTTGATTACTTGACGCTTAACCGCCGTGCGAATACGCTCTCGGGCGGAGAAGCACAGCGTATTCGCTTGGCGTCTCAACTCGGCTCACGGCTCGTGGGTGCGCTCTATGTGCTCGATGAACCGACGATCGGTCTCCATCAGCGCGACAACGATCGTCTCATCAAGACTCTTGAAGGACTGCGCGATCTCGGGAACACGATCATTGTCGTTGAGCACGATGAAGACACGATCCTTGCCGCAGACTACCTTGTGGACATTGGTCCTGGTGCTGGCGTTCATGGCGGGGAAGTCGTTGTTGCCGGATACACAGAGGAACTTCTGACGAACAAAAAGCACAAATCGCTTACGCTTGATTACCTGCGTGGTGATCGGGCGATTGAGATCCCTCCCGTGCGCCGTGCACAGGACCGCGGGGCACTTAAAGTGCGCGGTGCAGAAGTGTTCAATCTCAAACAACTGGATGCGGATATTCCGCTTGGGAAATTGGTGGTGATCAGCGGTGTCTCAGGATCAGGGAAGTCCACCTTTCTTTATGAAGTGCTCGACAAAAATTTGCGCGCTAAGCTCGAGCGTCGCTACCGGACCAATGAAACATTCAATGTAGAGAGTTTCAGTGGCACGGAATACATCAGCCGCGTAGTGCTCATTGACCAGTCGCCGATCGGGCGCACTCCGCGCTCGAACCCTGCCACCTACACAGGTGCGTTCACGTTCATCCGCGATCTTTTCGCGGAGACAGAAGAAGCGCGCTTGCGCGGATGGGGTCCGGGACGCTTCTCATTCAACGTAAAAGGCGGGCGTTGCGAAACATGCCAAGGCAACGGCCTCATTGCTGTTGAAATGCACTTCTTACCGACGGTGTATGTGACGTGCGACGTCTGCGAAGGAAAGCGATTTGAAAAAGAAACACTTGAGGTAAAGTACAAAAAGAAGAGCATCTACGAAGTACTCCATATGACCGTTGAAGAAACATATGAATTTTTTCAGGATATTCCGGCGATCTCGGATCGATTGAAGACCTTGGTTGAGGTGGGACTTGGCTACCTTGAGCTCGGACAATCTGCTACCACGCTTTCCGGTGGGGAAGCGCAGCGCGTGAAGATCTCATCAGAGCTCTTTCGCCCTCATTTAGAGAAGACTGTATACCTTCTCGATGAACCGACGGTCGGACTTCACTACGAAGACGTGCGCAAGTTGGTAGAGATCTTGCAGAAGCTCGTGGACAAAGGGCACACAGTCGTCGTGATCGAACACAATCTTGATCTGGTGAAATGCGCCGACTACCTGCTTGATTTTGGTCCTGAGGGAGGGGACAAAGGCGGAGTCATCGTAGCACGCGGCACGCCAGAGCAAGTCGCGGCGAACCCCAAGTCTCATACGGGGAAATATTTGAAGCGGGTGCTTAAGAAATAAAGGAAAACGCCCAGGCAAATGCTTGGGCGTTTTGTGGTGAAGCGGGAAGTGGGAGCTATTCTGAGACGAGACGTAATCCTCGTCGAGAGAGCACCGTTTCCCCCGGCGCAAACGGACCCCACACGATTTCGAGCTCCGCTTCGGTGAGCGCACTAATGTAATCGGTCACGCTGTCTGGAAGTGACGGATAGAACGGTGGTACTTTGCTTTCGTACATAATGCCGAGTTTGTCTGATATGCCACGCAGCATCGCCGTTGCGTCACGAACAGAGAACACTTTGCGATTTTCTGTTTGAATAATACGCATTGTGTCGCTCTGGATCAGCTTGAGAAGTTCGAGCAGAATAACATCGGCGCTCTTACAACTTGGTTCAGGATCCCCGCACTCGTGCTTGACATGCAGGCGAATCGTATCACGCATTTCCTCACGACGCTTTGCCGCAAGGGAACTCTTTGACGGGAAATTACCCATGACACCACCTCCACTTCGATTGATTGTAGGTTCACAACTCTATCTAGTATTATACCGCGTAAATAAGAATATGTCAATCGATTGCGCCGAATGGATGTGCACCCTATACTCCGCATATGAAGTGGACCAGCACACTCTCAAAACAACTTCCTAAAACGCCCGGCATCTATCAATTCCTGGGTGAGAAAGGCAAGATCCTTTACATCGGCAAGGCAACATCCCTGCGTGATCGAGTGCGGAGTTACTTTGACGGCAATCTTCCGGAAACGCGCGGAGCGCACATTCAGAACATGGTTACGCGCGCCAAGCGCGTGAAGGCGATCCCGACCGACTCAGTGCTTGAGGCGCTGCTCCTTGAAGCCGAGCTCATTCGGACGCACCACCCGATCTTCAACACCAAAGAAAAAGACGACAAGAGCTGGAATCATATCGTGATCACCGACGAAGCATTCCCGCGCGTGCTTTTGGTGCGCGGGAAAGAGCTTTCGGATGGAACGGCTGAAAAGAAATTCAAGATACAACGCATCTTTGGGCCGTTCCCGCGCGGTGCGGTGTTGCGTGAAGCAATGAAGATCATTCGCAAGATCTTTCCGTTTCGTGATACCTGTGAACCTGGCGCGAAACGAGCCTGCTTCAACGCGCAGATCGGATTGTGTCCGGGGGTGTGTGCGGGTATGATCTCGGCACAGGAGTACCGTGCGATCATTCGCAATATAATTCTCTTTGCCGAAGGAAAGAAAAAGAAGCTCCTCGGCACGCTTGCGCGCGAGATGAAGGCCGCAGCGCGACAAGAGCGGTTTGAAGACGCTCAGGCGATCAAGCGCACGATCTTTGCGGTCGAGCATATTCGCGACGTGGCGCTCCTTAAACGCGATACCCCGCAGACCGCGATGCGTATCGAGGCGTATGACATTGCGCACATAAGCGGGAAGGGGATGGCGGGTTCGATGACGGTGGTGGTTGACGGCGAGCCCGAGAAAAACGAGTACCGTAAGTTCACGATCAAGACCGTGCATCAGAGCAACGACACCGCCGCACTGCGCGAAGTGCTTTCGCGCCGCTTTGCGCACCCGGAATGGCCGTACCCGCGCCTCATCGTGATCGACGGCGGTGTTGCTCAAAAGAACACTGCTGAGCGCGTTTTGAAAGAACTCGGCATCGCCATACCGATCGTGAGCGTGGTGAAAGACGACCGTCATCGACCGCGCGAGATCCTGGGCGATCCGCGCTACGCGCTTCCTCTCGAACGGCAGATCATCCTTGCCAACGCCGAAGCACATCGCTTTGCGCTAGGGCACCACAAGGTGCTGCGCCGGATCGTATAGAGTAGGGCGCAACCATTGACTCGCATTGAGATTTAATGTATCTCTGCTACTAGATTCAGTTGATATTTACGTGAACTAGGAGGTGTCTCGTGATTGATACTATTGTGACGTGGATGACATATTTGTGGACACTGCTCTCTGATTACGTTTTTATTGTGGCCACACACGTAGTGTGGTGGCTTCTGTCCGCCCTATTCTTGGTTGTGTGGCACTCTTGCTTTGAGGCACGAAGGCCGACACCAGACGAAGCCCTACGATACTGCTGGAGGGCGATTCTGTTAGGGCTTCTCCCCGCCACATATACTGCACGGCTCGTAGAAGTAAGTGACTTTGCGATCATTTCATACATCGCTATTTCGCTGATCGTACTTTTGCTCGGTATACCCCGAAAACCAACGGGGGTGTCTCCCGGAGGATGATGCTCTGCACATCCATGCAAAAACCGCCCTTCGGGGCGGTTTCGTTTTGTCGGAATGACTGAGTGGTGTTAGCCGAGCAGTTCCTCCACCACTGCTTTCACGTCTGCGCCATCGGCGGCACCTTGGGCTTCCTTGATGATTGCACCCATGAGCATTCCCATTTTTGACTTGTCGGTAATGCCAAGCTCTGCGATCTTTGCTTCTGCGATCTTTTTGATCTCTTCGCGTGGCATCGCGGTGGGGAGATAGGTCTCAAGAATCACGAGCTCTTCTTTTTCTTGCTCGGCAAGATCAGGACGACCGCCTTTTTCATACTGATCAATGGATTCCTTGCGCTGTTTGGCGAGACGCTTGATCACGGCGAGCGCGTCAGCATCAGAGATCTCGTCCTGCGGCTTCATTCCTTTTGCGACGAGGTCGTTCGTGAATGCGGTGAGCATGCCGCGCAAGACGCTTAACTTAGTGGCCTCCTTTGCAAGCATTGCTTGCTTGATGCCACCGCGAATTTGAGTATGAAGCATAAAAATCGTTATAAGGTATAGGTTCCTCGATATTGAACCTATAGTAGCATCCTCGGCTCGGAAATACGAGCGAGTACATTCGTATTTCGCTCGCTCTACGTCGCTAATAATGTTCTAAAGTATAGCAGGGAAGCATCTTGAACGGGATATTGACAATATGCAGAATGAGTAGGAGAATTAGTCTAGATAGATTGTTTCTTGATACTCCATACACAAGCAGTTTTAGGAGGTGCGTTATGGGAAATCGATGCAGTGATTGCCCGGAGTACCAGCACCTCCTTGGGGAGAATGCTGAGCTACGGATACAACTTGAGAAGGAGCGCGAAAAAAATCTTTGGGACCCGTTGACGGGAGTGATGAGTCGCTTTGCATTTGAGGAACGTGTGGAGCAACTTATCAAGGAGATCACCGCGAGTACTGGGTCTGTCGGAGAATTGTCGCTCTGTTTCATCGACATGAACGGACTCAAACGTCTCAATGATTCCTATGGACACGGTGCAGGAGATAGCGCAATCATCTTCTTGAGCAAGGTGATATCTGAAAATGCTGGCGAGGGAGCCATCGTTGGTCGGATGGGGGGTGAGTCTGATGAGTTTGGTGTTGCGCTCCCCAACATATCGCTTGTTCGTGCACGGGAATGTGTTGAGAAGATCAAGAATGCGCTACGGTACCGACGCTTAAAGCTTGCCTGCGGAGATAGCGTCTTTGTTCGAGCGTCATACGGTGTCTCAAACACCTTGGAAGGGTTGTTTACTGGGAGTGATTTGTTTGCGACAGCGGATGAGCGCATGCGCAAACATAAGCGGAAAACACGAGGGGGAAGACGTTCATGATACAAACAACAAAGCTCGTCGAGCGCATATCACCCACGATATGCGCTTTTTTTGATGCACAGGCGTTGGGAAACTTGCATTTTTCTGCAGATATGCTATAATTATAAGAGTTACTCAACCAAGAAGGGGATAAGAAGTGATGAATAACTTGAGTGGTAGTACGATCGTTTTGGCGATCGCTGTTCTTTTACTTTTGGTCTACACCTATCAGCTTTCAAAGAAGCTCGCTCGGGCAATCAAGGACTCAACCCATGATCAGCTCACCGGCTTGCCAAATCGCCGTGGGTTCATTGATTTCGCAGAGAAGCAATTAGCGTTCCTCTCTCGAAATCATGGGTACCAATTCACGTTGGTGTATATGGATCTGAATGGATTCAAATCCATCAATGACGCATGCGGCCATCATGTCGGCGACGGCTATCTGGTGGAGTTTGGGGAATTTCTCAAACACTCCTTCCGCGAGGCGGATATAGTTGCGCGATTGGGTGGTGATGAGTTTGTTGCAATCCTTCCGCACACAGATGTGCATGGTGCTACCGTGCTCATCGAACACTTACGTGATCGAATGAAAGCAGCAATGTTTACTGTCGGTGGGTACAGATTTGTTCCCGACGCAGCGGTCGGATATGTCGAGGTAACCGAAAAAACGACGCTTGCGGACATCCTCAAAGAGGCTGACAAGCGTATGATGCGAAACAAGCCTGTAGGATCCAGAACTCCCGTCCCTGTGATGTAATCGTTTTGACCAAAAGCTGTCCAAACGCACCGGAATCAACCCGGTGCGTTTTCTTTTTGCCTTTCGGTTGTTTTTCAACAGGAGCGTGCGCCTATCTCTGGTATAGTGTAGTGATATGGCATCGCACAAATCACCCCCCTGGCATTCATTTTCTCTTGAAGAAGTCGAGAAGCGCATTCAAACGAACCTAAAGCATGGCCTGGAATCGACACTCGTGCCGGAACACCGCACACGCTACGGCACCAATGTGTTTTCCAAAGCGACAAAGGAAACGGTCTTCACGCGCCTCATCAAACAATTCAAAAACCCGCTCGTCTCCATGCTCCTTGTTGGTGTGCTGGCAACACTTTTCTTCAAGGAATATCTGGACATGATCGTTATTTTGGCGGCCCTCCTCATCAACGTCGTCATTAGTTTATTTCAGGAATCCCGCGCGGGGAAGGCATTTGAAAAACTTGTCGCCTCGCAGGAGCACTTTGCAGAAGTGATGCGTGACAACGAGAAACATCGTATTCCGGCGGCGGAGCTCGTGGTGGGCGATGTGATCTTTCTTGAAACAGGAATGCGCGTGCCAGCGGATGTACGCGTTATCGAAGAGCGCGACTTGGGGCTCGATGAGTCAGTGCTCACGGGAGAATGGATCGAGTCTGAAAAAGATTCGGGCGTGCTTGCCGCAGATCTTCACATCACCGAGCGCAAGAATATGGCATGGATGGGCTCGTTGGTTGTTTCTGGAAGCGGGCGAGCGGTGGTCGTTGCCGTGGGGAACAAGACCGAGCTTGGCGGCATCGCTTCAGGGCTTGCCACACTTGAAGACGAAGACACACCGCTCCAAAAGAGCGTGCACCGTCTTGCGAAGACGCTCGCCATTGTTGCGGGCATTGCAACATTCGTGATCTTTGCGCTTGGCATCTTTCGCGAACATGACCTTGCTGAAATGATCCTCGTTGCTGTGTCGGTAGGAGTGGCGGCAATGCCCGAAGGGCTTCCGGTTGCGGTGACAGTGACGCTCATCATCGGCATGGAGGCGATCCTCAAACGCGGAGGGCTGGTGCGTAATCTTCTCGCGGCGGAAACATTGGGGAGCACTACGGTCATTCTTACCGACAAGACCGGCACGCTCACCAAAGCGGCGATGGAGGTCGCCGAAACGATCTCGCTCGATACTCTCCGCAAAAAAACCGGCACACCGATCCATGATGGTGAAATTCTTTCAATGGCGGTTCTTGCGGCCGATGCGTTCATAGAGGGCCTCGACAAACCACTGGGCGAATGGGCAGTGCACGGACGACCAGTGGAGCGGGCGATCTTGCGTGCGGGAATCGATTCGGGGACAGACCTGCAAGCACTCCTTGCGAACTCGCCCCGCATGGATTTCTTGGCGTTTCAATCAGAACGGCGCTTTGGCGCGTCGCTTAACAAGGGGCATGGCGCGAAGGTCAGGCATTTGTTCGTGAACGGTGCGCCGGAACTCTTGCTTGAATCGTCAACGCACGCGTACGAAGACGGCAAGCGCGTACGCCTCACCAAGGCACTCCGTGAGCAGTTTGCTCATGCGATGCGTCAAAAGAGCGCGCTTGGCATGCGCCTCATTGCTGTGGCATACAAGAATGTTGCGTGGGAAGGATTGCCCCATGAAACCAACCCGAATCTTGAAAAGGAGATCCTGTCAGGGCTTACCTTTGGCGGTATCATTGTACTGCATGATCCGATCCGCCCGGATGTGCGCGCAGCGATCGACACGGCACGCAAGGCCGGCACACGCGTCATCATGCTTACGGGCGACAATAAAGAAACCGCGCTTGCGATCGCGCGCGAGGCAGGGATTGCCGGCGAGCATGACCACGCCGTGACGGGTACAGAGATCGAAGCCATGAGCGACGAAGAACTTTTGCGGGCCCTCCAGACGCTTTCGGTCTTTGCGCGTATTCTTCCACACCAAAAATTGCGTATCGCCAAAATTTTGAAACGAAACGGAGAAGTAGTGGCAATGACGGGCGACGGTGTGAACGACGCGCCAGCACTTCGCGCGGCTGATATTGGTATTGCGCTGGGGAGCGGTACCGAGGTGGCCAAAGAAGCATCTGACCTAGTGCTCATTGACGGGAGCTTCTCGGTCATTGTCGCAGCGATCGAAGAAGGGCGCCGCATCCTCGACAACCTAAAAAAGATCGTGACGTATTTGGTATCCACAAGCATGAGCGAGGTATTTCTCGTAGGAGGTGCGCTTGTGGTGGGCGCACCTTTGCCGATTCTGCCGTCGCAGATCATCTGGACCAAGATCGTTGAAGAGGGCTTTATGAATTTTGCCTTTGCATTCGAACCAAAAGAGGAGGGGGTCATGCACCGTGACCCGAAGAAGGCATCGATGCGCACGATCATTACCGCAAAGATCCGCAAACTCATCATGACCATCAGTCTCCTTACAGGCGTGCTTTTGATCGGTCTCTACTTTTTCCTCCGCTCTCTTGGCATGCCGATCGAGGAGGTGCGCACGCTCATGTTCGTGGCGATCTCGGTGGATTCGATCCTTTTTGCAGTCGCATTGAAGAATCTTCACAAGCCGATCTGGAAGATCCCGATCTTCTCGAATCACTACCTCATATTCTCGCTTTCGGGAAGCATCCTCGCATTGGTGCTCGCCCTTACGACACCGTGGCTCCAAAAACTCCTTTCGGTTGTGCCGCTCACCTGGAGCGATCTTCCAGTCATTGCGCTCATCGTCACGATCAACTTGGCTATCGTGGAAGCCGCAAAGTACTTTGCCTTTCGCCATGACCAGTCCGAGAACGTACGCACCCCACACGTCATTCAACCCCCACCGCGCATCCGCCCGTTGGTACGGTAATCGTGCTCCACAGAGCCGTGATATACTGACTTTCATATGGAACAAACCACGATTATTATTCTCGTCCTCGGCGCACTCATCTTCGGCGCGCTGATTGCGTATGTTTTAGTACGAAGTGGCCAAAAACAAGCAAGTAATCGTCCCGACGAGGCGTTCCTCCTCCTGCAAAACCAGCTGCAGGGATTTCAGGTCCAAATGGGAGAACTTTTAAAGACCGTGGACTCAAAAATGGGGGAGTCTCAACGTGACATGCGTGATGCGACGCGCATGCAATTCTCCGAATCGCAAAAACTCATTCAATCAACCAATGAACAAGTCACCAAGCACTTAATCGATGTTGCGAAAGGCGTCGCCGAGGCGAACGAAGCAAGTAAGCAAGTATTCACGATCGCGGACCAACTCCAAAACCTTGAAAAAGTCCTCAAGCACCAGAAACAGCGGGGAAACTTGGGGGAAGCAAGCTTGGAACTTTCGCTCAATAACATTCTCCCCCCAGATGCATACGAAATGCAGTACCTTTTCCCGGGCGGAGATCAGGTGGACGCGATCATTAAAACAAAAGAGGGGGTCATTCCGGTTGATGCAAAATTCTCGCTCGACAACTATAACCGTGTGGTGAACGAGGATGACCCTGAGCGAAAATTGCTTCTCGAAAAAGATTTCCGCAATGATCTCAAAAAGCGCATCGACGAAACCGCAAAATATATCCGCGTAAAGGATGGCACACTCCCGTTTGCTTTTATGTATATTCCTGCCGAAGGTATCTACTACGACCTGCTCGTGAACGATGTTGGTTCGAAGGTCAACGCGCGAAGTCTTATAGATTATGCCTACAGAGAGCGGAACGTCATCATTGTGTCGCCAACCACATTTTCAGCATACCTCCAGTCCGTGCTCTATGGCTTTAAAGCATTTAAGATCGAGGAGTCGGCAAAGCAGATAGCCAAAGAAGTAGAGAAATTGGCACGGCACCTACGGGCTTACGAAGACCACTTTAAGAGCGTCGGGAAGTCACTCGGAACAACCGTAAACCACTACAATAGCGCGCAAAAAGATTTTGGCATGATCGAAAAAGATATTTTCAAGATCACAGCAGGAGAGACCGAGGTGCAATTTGAACCTCTTGCGATTGAGAAGCCAGTTTTGGAAAGTTAAAAACGCGAGGTCGTAAAGACCTCGCGTTTGTGGTACTACCGGAGTGCTTAAGGGTACATTCCTTTGTGTACTGCTTGCCACACCGAGGCAATGCCGACGAGCAGGTTGAATTGCTGAGCGACAGTATCCACGTTGTGGCCTGAAAGATAGCATCCCTCGTCATCTGAAAAACTGTCCGAGTTTGCTCCCAAGCACACACCATTTCCGATGGTGTGGAGGTGCAGAAGTCCACGTTCACGCACTCGTGCCTTAAAAGAAGCAGGGCCGTACCTGTATTCTTCGGCCACTGAGGGGAAGGTTGCTGCGTGATGGGTCTGCATAGATTTTAAAACTTCTTCCCATGCGATTGATCCACCATGTACCTCGAGGTGCGTACGTGCAGAATGCGCCACAGAAAGATCAATGCCTCCACCATGCCACTGGCCATGTCGCTTGCCCGCCGGCTTGCCCACATAGGTATTCACGTGGAACAATTGGTAGGGCTCACCGGTGTCTGGCGCGTCACGACTTTCGTAGATAAGTGTTCCCAGAATACGTTCGAGGGTGGAGATCGTGCGTGCATATTCACGCAACTCGATCCAAGGACCATTCTCCCAGACAATAGAGGGGATTACCGGCACATTGATCGCCAGCGACCCATCGAGCGTGCGAGATGTTGTCACATAATCCAGACGCCGACCAGTTTGTTTGAGACGGGAGCCGATGTCGTTCCATGTTGCCAGATCAACGAAAAACTGTATGCATTTGCCATCAAACCCCAATGAGTAGATCTCGGGGGTCGCAGGGCCATGTACGATATCGTACGTCTTCATAGATACACCTCCTTGGTGCGAAATAGAACGTTTTTAAGTCTGGCATTACCATAGACCGATTCGGGCCAGAGGTCAATATTTGTAGCATTGCAGCGTCAAGTTTACACACGCACACTCCCGGAGCTTCTCTAAGGGTGTCTTTCCTTCCA
>MHUZ01000031.1 GCA_001823605.1 Candidatus Yonathbacteria bacterium RIFOXYD1_FULL_52_36 | reverse complement strand
TTAAATAGCAAAGAGGTGGAAGCATACGTGACGCAGGCAAACAAAAAGTCTGATTTGGAGCGCACCGAACTCGCCAAAGAAAAAACAGGCGTACGGCTCGAAGGTGTCGAGGCAGTGAATCCGTTCAACGGCAAAAAGGTGCCGATCTTTGTCGCTGATTACGTTCTTGGGGGGTATGGCACGGGCGCGGTGATGGCAGTGCCCGCGCATGACGAGCGTGATTTTTCCTTTGCGAAAAAGTACGGATTGCCCGTCCTTTGGGTCGTAGATCCACAGACGGGTACCCCGCAGGATGGTTCCGAGCATAAACAAAAGATTGTTGCGCTTGTTGAAGATGGTGATCGCATCCTCACTATCAATTGGGGGCCGGCGTTGGGTGGGCGCTTGTTGGTTGGTGGTACGGTAGAAAAAGGTGAAGACGCGGTCAAAACAGCACTCCGCGAGATTAAGGAGGAAACAGGATATTTTGATCTCGAGCTCATCGAGAAGGGTGATGAAACAGTGCACCATGAGTATTTTGCGCACTCAAAAAACAAGGCATTTATAGCACATACCTCCATTCTCCACTTTAAGCTCAAAAGTTCACGCCGTACGGATCAAAAACTTGAGGATAACGAGAGAGGAAAATTTTCAGCAGAATGGGTAGCCAAAGAACAAGCAGAACGCGAGATCACCGATCCTCTCCATCGGTATGTATTCAATAAATTTATGACGGGGAAATGTCATGCTGATGATGGTGTGCTTGCGGACTCCGGTGAATTTACTGGGCTCGACTCAAAGATCGCACGCGAAAAGATGGCAGTGTGGCTTACGAAAGAGAAGTTGGGTAAGAAAAAGGTGAATTACAAACTGCGTGACTGGGTGTTCTCGCGCCAGCGTTACTGGGGTGAGCCGATCCCGCTTATTCACTGCGCGAAGTGCGGTACGGTTCCTGTGCCCGAAAAAGATCTTCCCGTGAAGCTTCCTCTAGTAAAGTCATACGCACCTACGGGTACGGGTGAGTCGCCGCTTGCGGACATCAAGTCGTGGGTCAATGTAAAGTGTTCGAAATGTAAGGGCCCTGCAAAAAGAGAGACAAACACGATGCCACAGTGGGCAGGTTCATCGTGGTATTACTTGCGCTATATCGACCCCAAAAACAAACGCGCATTGGTCGATAAGAAAAAAGAGAAGTATTGGTCACCTGTGGATTTATATGTGGGTGGTGCGGAACATGCTACACGGCACTTGATCTATGCACGCTTCTGGCACAAAGTACTCCACGACCTCAGTGTCGTAAGTTATCCAGAACCATTCACGCGACTTCAGCACGTAGGTCTTATTATGGCGGAGGACGGACGCAAAATGAGCAAGCGCTACGGCAACGTAGTGAATCCGGATGACGTCGTAAAGACGTATGGCGCTGACACGCTCCGTCTGTATGAAATGTTTTTGGGACCATTTGACCAGTCGGCAACGTGGAGCACGCAGAGCATTATTGGTCCGCGGCGCTTTGTGGAGCGCGTGTGGGCGCTTGGGGCACGGGTTGATCCCAAGGCGCCGGTACGTTCTGAGGCGGAGACGCTTCTTCACCGTACGGTCAAAAAAGTGGGGGAGGATATTGAGTCGTTCGGTTTCAACACGGCGATCTCGGCGCTCATGATCCTTACCAATGAACTTGAAAAGGATGAGCGCGTGCCCAAAGCGCATTTTGAGACACTGGTGAGGCTCCTTGCTCCATTTGCGCCGCATGTCGCTGAGGAACTTTGGGCAGGGTTGGGGAACAAGGGTTCAGTGCACACTGCTGTCTGGGCGACGTATGACAAAAAGAAGCTAGTGGCCCGCGAGGCAACCCTTGCGGTCCAGGTGAATGGCAAGGTTCGTGGGGTGCTTACGGTGTCGGTCAAGATGGTGGAAAAGGATGTCACAGAAGCCGCACTCAAGCTTCCGGGCATTGCCCCGTGGCTTGCTTCGGGGCAGATCAAGCGAATTATTTACGTTCCAGGAAAGATCGTAAATATCGTAATTACACCAAATGCTTGACGTATTGTAAAAAAAGTGCTAAAAATATAAGATAATCGTTTAATCGCAAGGGAATAGCTTAATTATCTGGGTATGGCGGTCATCTCTTTTAATCCGAAACAAGTCAATAAACGTCTCCTCGCAGTCCTCTCAGACCGCGCGCGGGATATAGTCGTGAGCCGATTCGGTCTCGGGACTGATACTGAGCGCAAGACGCTTGAAGCGATCGGCGCGAAGTACAAGATTACGCGCGAGCGCGTTCGCCAGATCGAGAATTATGCCCTCGCTACCATCAAGAAGTCTGATGTGTATCAGAAAGAAGAGGGGACCATGAAGGAGTTGCGCGAGATCGTGGTCTCTCTGGGCGGTATTGTGTGCGAGGAGGATCTGCTCAATCATATCTCTTCGAATGAAGGTGTTCAAAATCACATCAATTTTCTCTTGGTGCTCGGAGATTTTTTCAAGCGAGAGAAAGAAGACACTCAATTCAAGCATCGCTGGATCGTCGATGACGAAGTGGCGAATCGCGTCCACGAATCACTCAAGAAGCTCTATGAGAACCTTTCTGACAAAGACCTCATTCCTGAAGGAGAAATGGTATCGTCATTCCTCGATTACCTCAAGGATATTTCTGACCGTTACAAAAACGAAGAAGTAATCAAGCGCTGGCTTTCGATCTCAAAAACGATCAAGCGCAATCCGTTGGGTGAGTGGGGCGTTTCTTCATCGCCGAATGTATCAGCACGCGGCATTCGCGACTACGCATTTTTGGTCATGCGCCGCCATGGGTCACCTATGCACTTCACTGAAGTTGCAAGCGGGATCCTCGATATCTTTGGTAAGAAAGCTCACACGGCAACGTGTCACAACGAGCTGATTAAAGACGAGCGTTTTGTACTTGTTGGACGTGGTCTCTACGCACTCAAAGAGTGGGGCTATGAAAAAGGCGTCGTGCGCGATGTTATCAAAAATATCCTCAAAGAAGACGGACCGCTTACCAAAGAAGAGATCGTTGCCAAGGTTCTCAACGAGCGCCATGTCAAAGAAAACACGATCCTGGTAAACCTTCAGAATCCGTCGTATTTCAAGCGCGACACGAAGGGCCGATACGTAGCAACCTTCTAGCCCGCCTTCCCAAATTAATACTCCTGTAGCAAAAATCCCTCCGTTAAATGGCGGGGTTTTTGCTACAGGAGTATTTTGCGGTATCATAGACACATGTCTGATGTTTTAAGCGGGGTACCATTTGGCGAGCTCTTTGGGAGAGTGGAGTCGATCTTCACATTCGTGTTTTCCGTAGTGATCTATTGGGCGCCATTCGTGCTCGGGTTTACTGCGTGGAAAATGTGGTTGGCCTATCGCCGCGCTGAGTACTTGGCAAAAATGGAGTGGGTGATGCTTGAAGTGCGCGTCCCCAAGGAGGTGAACAAAACACCGATTGCCATGGAGGTGGTGCTCAATGCGTTCTATCAAACAAGCAAGGGTTCGTGGTGGGACTGGTACTGGAAGGGCCGCGTGCAAGATTACTTCGCTCTTGAAATGGTTTCGATCGACGGGGCGGTAAAATTTTTCATCCGTACCACGAAACCATATAAAAATGTTATCGAATCGGCGCTGTATGCACAGTATCCCGATATCGAGATTTACGAAGTCCCTGATTATACTCGGTATGTAGACTATCGCGGCAAAGAGGGCGAGTGGGGGATGTTTGGTGCCGAGTATGCTTTTACCAAAGAGGATCCATACCCGATCAAGACGTACATTGACTACGGACTTGATCGCGAAGGGGTGAAAGAAGAGTTCAAGACTGATCCGCTCTCGGCAGTCATTGAGTTTCTTGGTTCGATGGGGAAGGACGAGCAATTTTGGCTTCAGATCAATGTGCAGGCAGCGGTCAATCGGTTTCATAAGCCGGGTACGTGGTTTGAAAAGCAAAATTGGAGGAAGGAAGGCGAGGCACTCGTTAAAAAACTCGCCAAAGCTGATGAGAAGCCAAAACCGGGAGAAATTTCAATGCCGGCTTTCAAGTTGACCGATGGAGAACGCGAGGTGATCAAAGCGGTTGAGCGTAGTATTGGCAAACTCGGATTTGATTGCGGGATTCGTTCGATTTACCTGGCAAAAGGGAGTGCATTCCGTGCAGGGAACATTAAAGGCCTTGCAGGGCTCTTGCGGCAATTCAATACCAACAATCTCAATGGGTTCAAGGTAGTACATCCCACCAGCTTTGATTTCCCCTGGGAAGACTGGGATAAGATTCGCGAAACAACATTGAAGAAAAAAATGTTCGATGCATATAAGCGCCGCTCATATTTTTATCCGCCGCATAGACGAAAGCCGATCACGCTTTCAAGTGAAGAGCTGGCAACCATATATCACTTCCCGGGAGGAGTGACGGGAACGCCGACTTTTGGCCGTATCGAGTCACGTAAAGGAGAGCCGCCGACGAACCTCCCCGTATAACTGCGCCATGTTAGAACATATCAATTCTTTTCTGAAACGCCTCCGCGAAGCAATGGTGCCCTTGGGTTTCCGTGCGCGTTCGCGAACATTTTGGGTAGCGGTGGGCATCGCCGTTGCCGGTTTTGTCTTGTGGGTCGCCCTCGTTCCACCTAGAACGTTTCCGAGCGGAACGGTGATTGAGATCCCTGAGGGGGTGTCGCTCCAGCGTGCAGGAAATATCTTGCGCGAGGGAGGGATCGTGCGATCAAGCGCCCTCCTTGAGTTTTACGTGATCCTCTCAGGGGGCGAGCGCGGCATTAAGGCTGGCGGTTATTTTTTTGAGCAACCAGAATCACCGTGGCGCGTCGCTCTGCGTATTACGTCCGGTGCTTATGGATTTGAACAGGTTGCTCTTACTATCCCTGAAGGAATGGGGCGCACAGGGATTGCCTCTCTTGTAACACGCAAAGGATCGTTCCCGTTTTTTGATACGGAAGAGTTTCTTGTGCTCACGGAGGACAAGGAGGGATTCTTGTTTCCCGATACGTATTTCGTGCCCCAAAACATGCGCGCAGAAGATCTGGTCAAGATCATGGAGAGGACGTTTGAAGAAAAGATCGCCACGCGTGCTCCCGCAATCACGCTTTCTGGCAAAAGTGAACATGAGATCGTGACGATGGCCTCGATCATTGAGGCCGAAGCACGCACAGCAGAAGATCGCCGGATGATCTCAGGAATCCTTTGGAAGCGGATCAAGATCGGCATGCCACTTCAGGTGGATGCGGCGTTCCTCGCCGTGAATGGAAAGCAGACCCCAGAACTTACCCTGGATGATCTCAAGATTGACTCACCTTACAACACCTATCTTTACCGCGGTCTTCCTCCAGGGCCGATCATGAATCCAGGACTTGATTCGATTGATGCGGCGCTCGAGCCAACCGCATCGCCGTATCTGTACTACCTCTCGGATAGTGACGGAGTGATGCACTATGCGAAAACATTTGAAGAACACAAAGCCAATAAACGCCGCTACCTTTCCGTCTAATGAATCAACAACCACAAACATTTGAAGGGGTGCGCGCAGTGCACCTCGTCGGCATCGGCGGGTCGGGCGTTTCAGCGCTTGCGCGGTTGTTTGCGTTAAAGGGCGTTCGGGTGACCGGAAGCGATCCAGGGGGTGTGCGTGAACAAGGAGCGCTTGAGCGGCTTGGGGTGACGATCGTACCCGCCCATGAGCCGGGGGCTGTCCCGGAAAATATTGATGCCCTGATCTATTCAGCCGCGGTTCCCGAGCATGACCCAGAGCGTACGGTTGCACGGGAACGGGGCACCCCTGAATATACCTATCCCGAAGCCCTTGGCGCGCTGATGAAAGGACGGTACGGCGTTGCGGTCTCAGGGACCAATGGTAAAACAACCACCACGGCTCTCTTGGGGCTCATGGTAGCCGAAGGAGGCCTTGATCCGACCGTGGTTGTGGGAGGTACAGTGCCGGCGTGGCAGGGCAATTTTTTGTTCGGGCAGGGCGATATTTTTGTGGCGGAAGGATGTGAGTATCGCCGGCATATGCTCAAACTTTCGCCGCGAATGATCGTGCTCACGAATATTGCCGCGGATCACCTCGACTACTATCGCGACATCAATGACATCAAAGATGCATTTAGAGAATACGTTAAAAAACTCTCGGCAGATGATGTTTTTGTGTATAACGCTGATGACGTAAACATTGCCGACATAGGGCTCGATAGTATTTCGGCGCGCAAGATAAGTTTCTCGCTTGCGGATTCAGGTGCTCTCGTATGCGCGGCGAATGTAAGCTTGCGCGATGGGCAGCAGCATTTCACGCTACGTTATCGTGGTGCAGTGTTGGGCGAACTCTCGGCACGCCTTCCGGGAGATTTCAACCGGGCGAATATTCTTGCCGCCGCTGCTGCGGCGCTTGAGCTCGGTGTTTCGTTTGAGGCGATTCAGCGTGCCGCAGCACAGTTCGCCGGTGTGCGCCGCCGCTTTGAATACGTTGGTGAATATCACGGCGCGCCGGTCATTTCCGACTACGCACATCATCCCGATGCGGTGCGTGGTACGGTCGAAGCCACGCGAGAACTGTATCCGGGTAAGAAGGTCGTGGCAATCTTTCAGCCGCATCAAATGGACCGCACGATCAAGCTATTCCCGGGCTTCGTTGAAGCATTAACATACGCAGATACGGTGATCTTGCCGGAGATCTATCAAGTTGCAGGACGTGAAGAGGGGAACAAGGTGAGCTCTCAAGATCTTGTGCGAGCCGTGAATGAGCTTAAAAATGGGTCGGCGCATTACGCTGAACATCTGCGTGATGCGCAAACCATCATTGAGCGTTTGAACCTCGAGAATAGCGCGGTGCTTGTCATGGGTGCGGGGGATGTTGATGATCTGGCGCGCATGGTTGTGGATATCGAAGGTCAATGACTATGCCCCAGGTGATATACTAAGATATATGATGCAAAGAACGCCCAAGATCAAGACCACGCGCGGGATAAGTCTCGTTGAAATGTTGGTCGCTGTCGCGATTATCGCGATGCTTGTGGGGATTGTGTACCCGTCAATAAGCGACTCAAGGAAAATGTCTCGCGATCTTGATCGTGTTAAGGCATTGAACGACCTTGAAGGGGCGCTCGCTCTGTATTACCTTGATCATAAGCAGTATCCGAGTACGGTGCCCAATGTACCAGCTGCTTCTTTTGGTAGTTCGTTGTCCGGGTTTTTTTACAATAAGGCTGATAGTAGCGGTCAGTGCGTGACAGGTAGCTCAGGTAAGTTTTCGGGAGGGAGTTCGGGGACGTTTACGGCCGATTATCTTGCGTTCGACAATAGCTCCTCGGTTGGGTTTCTGGAGGAGCTGTATGATGGGGGATACATCACCAATCCATACTGGAAAGATCCTACGATCCCGGCGCAAACCGACCCGTTTAATTGTCGCTATGTAACGCGACGCGACGAAGATAACGATGCTCAAGGGGGACGGACTGACAATGTTCAACATTATTTACTGCACTGCAACCTTGAGGAGCGCGCAGATCTTGAGGCGAATGATGGAGGAAAGAATAGTACGGTATACGAGATTATATCCCCGGGTGCTCCGTGGATATGCATCTGTGGAACTGATGGTCAGGCATCAGGATCTAGTTGTGCACAGTACTAAAACATGGGCGTACTTGTCCACACCTATGGGTGGCGGTCTCTTGTGTGGATGATACCATGAGGGTATGAAAAAAATCTCAAAACGAATTAGTTCGCTCAGAGAAAGTGTGGCCGTCTTTGGTAAATCGCTACGAAGTAAGTCGCGCACCTCTTTGAGAGGTTTTACGCTGATCGAAGTGGTTACTGTTATTTTTATTATTTCGCTCCTATCGACCATTTTCTTTGTGGGGGCAGGCAAGGCGCGTGCTCTTGCGCGTGATGTAGAGCGAGTTAAGATTGCAAAAGACTTGCAGGCAGGATTGACCCTTTACTACCTTGACCATAAGAAGTATCCGCGCCTTGAACAAAAATGTGCAAGCGATGACGATGACGGAAACGGTAAGACACCTTCCTCGGATGATTACCCGAGCGGAAGCTGTTCCGGTGATTGTACCGCGTACAAATACAAAGTTTGCAGCGATGGAGCGGTGGTGGGAGACGCGAATAATTGCGAGGGAGGAGCTAGTGTAGTGAAAGGTGCGGGGAATGGAACCAAGGATACCAATGAGTCTGGAGCTGACAACTATTACGGCTGGACGGTGGGGCGTAGTCTGGATGTGTTCGAGTATTCGACTCCTGTTGGCGGATCTTGTACCTATGGTTTTGGCGGACCACCGATCAGTGAGCCAGCGAAATTTCAAACACAACCAGCAAACGGGAAATGTGAGATCGATGACTCGTTTCCTCCCTACAGCGTTGTGCCGCAAGGAAAAGAACTTGAAGTTACGGGGGTAGTCGCGGAGCAAATTGGCGGATCGTTGATGGACACCCTCTATGAAGGCGGATACATCAATCGTGAATCATGGATCGATTATCAAGACGCGATGACTAAAGATCCAACCCCATACCAATGCCGGTATGTGGTTCCTGCCGGAGAAAATATTCGCGATATGGATGGTAACATCGGCAATGGGCGTGAGGGGTACGTGCAACACTATCTGATTCACTGCAATCTTGAGGTAAAAGAAGATGTGGAATTGAGGGATGGGGGATTCAATAAGACTATTTTTGAGGTCATCTCACCCGGCGCTCCGTGGATCTGCATGAATACGCAAAATGGGCTGAATCCGCAGGCTGCAGCGCAGATCAATCCCCCCGCAACACCGCCGGCGGGTACGGTGACGTACAGCCTAACAGATGTAAAGCCAGAATCCAACAAGAAGTTTTCATCGGGGAGAATTGAACTTTCGTTCAGTGTTAGGCAGAGTAAGCCCTCAAAAACCCTCAATGCTTCAGAGTACAAAGCAACGTACTCTCTTGACGGTGAAGATGAGGTGGAAATGAACAATTCCGGCCGTAAGAAACGAAGCGGGATCTTTGTGAACATGCTTGATCCGGGCAACCATGCGATTAAATTCTATGTGTATATTAATGGAGTTCAGGTTGGCATGGAAGAAAGAATCATAACCATTGAGAGTAAAAAGAATAAGGGAAAAGGAAATGGGGGTGGCAAAAATAACGATTAAGTAATCTCTAGCGACAACGACAGAAGAGTTGTCTTCCTAAAGAGGATGGGGTAGTCTAGCCAAGATGACCCAGAAGCTACAGAGAAAAACAGTTTTTGTCGGCCTCTCCGGAGGCGTGGATAGTGCGGTGTCTGCTGCACTCCTTAAGGAACAGGGTCATACCGTGGTGGGGGTGTTCATTAAGACGTGGCACCCGGATTTTTTGCCGTGCACATGGAAGGAAGACCGCATGGACGCGATGCGGGTTGCCGCGCATCTTGGTATTCCATTCCTCACCTTTGATCTTGAGGAGGCATATAAAAAAGGCGTAGCTGAGTACTTGATTAGAGAATATGCCGCTGGACGTACGCCGAACCCCGATGTGATGTGTAACAAAGAGGTTAAGTTTGGCGCATTTCTTGCACGTGCGCTTGAGGCAGGCGCTGACTACGTTGCGACTGGACACTATGCGCGTGTTTTCGTTGATTTAAAAACAAAGACCGCCCATTTCTCTGAAGGTGTTGATCCTGCGAAAGATCAGTCATATTTTTTGTGGACACTTGGACAGCACGAACTCTCTCACACGCTTTTTCCTCTCGGAAGCATGAAAAAAACTGAAGTGCGGAAACTTGCCCAAAAGTTCGGACTCCCCAACGCAGAGCGCAAAGACAGTCAAGGCGTGTGTTTTATTGGGCAACTCGACATGAAGGAGTTCCTGAAGCGCTTTATCAAAATAAAGCGTGGTGATGTTATCGACGAGCTCGGGGTCGTCATTGGAGAGCACGAAGGAGTAGAGTTGTACACACTCGGCGAACGGCATGGGTTCACGATCACAAAAAAAACACCCCATGATCACCCGTATTACATTGTCAGAAAGAATATAGAGGTCAACACGATCACTGTGACGCATGAAGTGTCAACAGAGGAGGGGACACACACGGAGTATGTGCTTGACGAGGTGAATTGGACCGGAGGTACTCCTGTCACTTCGGAGAAGATTGAGGCGCGTATTCGCTACCACGGTGACCGAATTCCCGTCACCGTGAGAACGCAGGAGAATACTACGATCGTGGTATTTGCAGAACCGCTCCGTGTTGCCTCGGGGCAGTCTGTCGTACTGTATCGAGGTACAGAATGCATCGGTGGTGGCGTGGTGCGCTAGGAGAGGCATGGTATACTCAAAGGAATAGAGTCGTATGACAACAGAACCCGCATCAATTCCCTGGATCCTCAAATCAACCGGTGAGCGCGAACCGTTCTCTGAGGAAAAGCTCCGACGCTCGCTTACGCGTGCCGGTGCACAAAAGGAAACGGTTGAGGATATCGTTGCGCATATTATCACCGAGGTCCGCGACGGCATGGACACGCGAGCGATCTATCGGCACGCGTTCTCTATTCTTAAAAAACGTGACCGCGGAGCTGCGGCGACCTACAGTCTGCGCACTGCGGTGACACAGCTCGGCCCTTCAGGGTTTCCCTTTGAAAAGTTTGTGGCGGCGGTGCTTACCCAGCATGGATACCACACCCGTACCGGCGTTGTCGTTCCCGGTTTCTGTGTACAACACGAGGTTGATATTTTGGCTGAGAAGGGAAACGGACATATTTTTGTTGAATGTAAATTTCATAGCGAACCGACACTCAAGAGCGATGTGAAGGTTGCGCTCTATGTGCACGCACGGTTCCTGGATCTCCAAAAGGCGCACGAGCTCTCTGAGTCGAAAGGCCCAAAGATCCATCAGGGATGGCTCGTGACCAACACTAAAGCAACACACGACGCGATCCGCTACGGTGAGTGTGCCGGACTGCGCATTATTGCATGGAATTATCCGCACGAGGGGAATCTTCATGACCTGATCAAGGAAAGTGGCGTGCACCCGCTCACATGCCTCACGACAATCTCGGTACGCGAAAAGCGCGCACTCCTTGCCGGCGGAACAGTTGCCTGTAGCGACTTGGCAAAAAAACCTGAACGGCTTCGGGAAGTAGGAGTCACCTCAGAGCGGATTGCGCGTATCGAACGTGAGATCACTGCACTCTGCCATCCAGCTGCCCAGCGGCCATAATAGTATGAAGTATGCGATTGGCATCGGTATTGGCGCACTCGTTCTCGGCGGCGCGCTATTTTTAATGCGAGGCGAGGAAGTATATGGGTATCCGCCTCTACGCGGCACCACTACTGTGTTCTTTGGCGATAGCCTGGTTCTAGGAGTGGGCGCTACTGCAGGAAATGACCTCGCCTCGCTTCTTGAGAAGAGGCTCAATGTTCCTATCGTGAATGCAGGAAAGAGCGGGGACACGACCACGATGGCGCGTGCGCGGTTTTCGCGTGATGTGCTTGCGCACGATCCGCGCGTTGTCTTGATTCTTCTCGGCGGGAATGATTTTCTGAAGCATGTCCCCCGAGAAGAGACATTCACGAACCTCAAGGCAATGATCGATGAATTGCATGCTCGGGGTACGATGGTCGTACTTCTTGGGGTACGGGGCGGCATCATCGGGGATAGCTACGAGAGCGATTTTGACACCCTCGCAGAGGACACACACGTGGTATACGTAGCCAACGTTCTGGAGGGGATCATAGGGAATCCCGAGTATCTCTCAGATGCGATCCACCCCAATGATCTCGGGTATGCGCGTATTGCAGAGCGGGTCTATCAAAAGGTCCAACCGTACCGGGATGCTTTTCAAATAGCCGGGCAGTAGGGTATATGCAAAGCATATACTTGGTTCGCTCGGTCGAAATGCAAATTACTACTTGCATTTCTCCCTCACTGCCAAGTATACTGATACGTATCTATGGAATCATTTCTTCCGCTCCTCGACTCATTTGTTCGTCTGTTGGTCGCAGCACTCTTGGGGATGTCGCTCGGTGTTGAGCGTGCGGTCGCGGGAAAGACCGCTGGCATGCGTACCTACGCGCTCGTATCAATGGGAGCCGCGCTTTTTATCGTGGTGTCAGAATTGGTCCTCGCTCAGTATAGCGGTGCTCCTGGGGCATCGCTCGATCCGCTTCGCGTTGCATCGCAGATCGTAATGGGAGTCGGTTTTTTGGGGGCTGGACTCATTATCTTCCGTGACTATCAAGTGAGCGGACTTACTACAGCCGCAGGTCTTTGGGTTGCATCAGGGATCGGCATGGCGGCGGGGTTCGGACTTTTTGAGATCGCGATCTTTTCTGCGGTACTTACGATACTCGTATTTACCGGACTTTGGTATTTGGAAATGAAGATCAAAGAACTCTCCCGTACTGTGTCCAATCCTATGCGCAGAGGTTCTGTGAACACGACACCAGAAGCGCCCGCAACAGCTTCTCAGGTCTCAGGCATGCATCATGAGGGTGAGTAGTAGCACGAAGAGTTCGTACGCCCGTGTGGTCACCACGACCACGGGGGCGTTTTTGATTGGGGGAATTGGATACGCAATCATGTTTTCAATCCAACACCCACATGGTGCATCTGGTGTGCAGTATCAAGCATCAGTTTTTGAAGCATTAGAACAAGAAATAGTGTCAACAGCAGAGTATTCCCCAGAGTAGCGTGGCGTTCATGTGGTACAATTAAAATTATTCATCTATGATGGTTCCTTTTAAGCACCATGCAAAGCGTCCTCGGCCCTATCTCTCGGTGCTGAGTTTGATTTCTCTGCTCTCGTTGGTGTTCATGCCGTACTCCGCTTTTGCGTACGGGAATGAAGACCTTGCGGCGCTTATTAAGCCCGCGATCGTACGTATCGTCACTGAAACGAACGGGAGCGTAAGCATCACACCCTTCTCGTTTGACTTGGAGCGTCTAACGATCACTCCGCTTGTCGGACGTCCGGCGATCACGCTCCCACTTCCTGATACGGTATGGACGTCGGGAAGTGGATTCGTGGTAAGTCCGCGCGGATATATTCTCACGAATGCACATGTTGTCTCGGACTACATGATCAAAGAGGATCTCGTCTACCCGTATATCAAGCAAGCATTTCTTCAAGAGGTAACACGGCAGAACCGCGCAACGCAAGAGTTCGTTATGAATGCCCCGCTCGCCGTGCAAGAGCGTTTTTCAAATGACTTGCTCAACTACGCAATGAGCCATGCGCGCATCGAAGGAACGCAGACCACTCGGGTGCTTGATCCGTCATCGCGCGGGGAGACGGGGGAGAGTGTCACGAAGGATGCATTTATCGCGCGTATCGTGGGGATGTCGAGCGATAGCTACAAAACAGGCCGTGACGTGGCGATCCTCAAGATCGAGGCAGAGGATCTTCCCTCAATCCCGCTCACCTCTCGGCATACGGTCTCCGTGGGCGAAGAAGTGCTCCTCTTTGGATTTCCGGGAACAGGGGATTTCGGATCATCGGACCTTTTGGAGTCAACCGTTACCGCAGGTGTGGTGAGTGCTCTCAAGGAGGCGCCCTCAGGTGATTTCAAACTTTTTCAGATCGATGCAAAATCGTCACAGGGGTCAAGCGGTGGACCGCTCCTTGATCGAAGCGGGAACGTGGTCGGTATTTTAACGTACGGTACCGGCAATGCAGATATTGTTGGTGATGGATTTGGTTTTGCGATCCCCGCCGAGATCGGCAGCGTGCTTTTAGGAGACAATGCGATTGTTTCCGAAAAAAGCCAATTTATGACCGAAGCGTCCCGAGGTCTTTCGTTGTTTGAGAAATCTCGATGCAAGGAGGCCATAGAGTCCTTTGCTTCTGCAGAATCAAGCACCAATAAAAAGTTTATTCCCACAGGGTACTTTGATGAGTATCGGACGGAATGTGACCGGCTGTCTGCGGCTGGCCTTTCGATTGATAATGGCTTTGATGCACTCAAAGATCGACTAGGAGGGATCGGTGCCATTTCATGGGCCACCTTTGGAGGGATGCTCCTGCTCATTATAGTGCTTTCGGTCGCGATGGTTCACTTGTTCAGGCGCTTGCGAAAAGGTGAGAATGAGCTCGATCTTTTGGAGCACTACTTGGACGCCGAAGGAGTGACTGGTATCCCCGAAACATTTAAAGAACATGGATATGGAGAATCGCCTTGGAGTACGCTCGCCCCGCGTCTCAAGAAAAGCATTGACGCCGAAAAGAAAGACCCCGCCACTCCGACCGTGTCTATAGAAGTATCACCGGTGGGGGGTATAGACTCGCTCGTCAAATATGTGCGTACGGCGCGTGCGAGCGGGGCCACTGATGCAACGATCACTAAAGATCTGGGTACTGCAGGATGGGCACCAGCAGATATTCAAAATGCACTAACATAATAACGGATACCATGCGAATACTCATTAAGTGCTCAGGTGGCGCGCTCGGGAAAGAGGATGCCAAGTACGATGAAGCGAGTGTGGAAGGTATCGCGGATCAGATCGGTACGTTACTTGCAGCGGGGCATCAGATAGCACTCGTGGTTGGCGGCGGGAATCTTTTCCGCGGACGTGATCTTTCAGGGAAGCTCCACATTGCGCGCACGACCGCCGACTACATTGGGATGCTGGCGACTGTGCAGAACGCGCTCGTCTTGCGCGATTATTTTGTTAGCAGAAAGATCGAGACACGCGTACTTTCGGCGATTGCGATGCCACAGATATCAGAAAGTTATATTCCGAAGCGGGCAGAGCGTCACATGGAGAAGGGAAGGGTGGTGATCTTTTGCGCAGGGCTCGGCGCACCATTCTTCACTACGGATTCGTCTGCGGTACAGCGCGCACTTGAGATCGGGGCAGAGGTGTTGGTCATGGCAAAGGATGGCATCGATGGGGTGTACTCTGCTGATCCGCGCAAAGACCCATCTGCAGAGAAGCTTTCTACACTCACGCTTGCTTCCGCTCTCGAGCGGAATTTGATGTTTGCTGACGCGGCGGCGATTGGTCTTGCGCGGGAGCACAACCTTCCGATCAAGGTCGTCGGTATTGGTGACATGACACGGTTTGCCGACGAGGGAGTGGGGACACTGGTGACCCCCGCATAGCGAGGGTCCGGCGTACTACTTGACTCTTCATGCAAAATTTGATATAATATGCTTATATAAGTAACATTCTCGGCGGATACCCGTCAGGAATTATGGGCTTCGAACAACGCTCGTTTTCCTCTAGGGGTTGACGTGCGTGTTCTAATCAGGTATGTTCGAAGAGTACTGTTCTTTTTGAAGTGAGGAAATAGTGATGATCAGGATGTTGTTGATAGTCGCGTTTGTGTTCGCGGGGATGACCCAAGGAACAAACGCTGAACGGAGCAAGACCAACAACCCAAGTGGCAAATCCCTTAAGCCGCAAGTAGTGCAGGTACAATCCTCGCACCACAAGCCGCTTATTCATAGGGGGTTAGCCTCTTGGACTAAAAAGACTGAAGATAAGGAGCCAATAGCAGTGGAAATCGGAGAGGCAGGTTGGTACGGAGGCAAGTTTCATGGAAGACGCACCAAATATGGTGACGTGTTCGACATGAACAAGGTAAGCTTCGCACACAACACGCTTCCCAAGGATTCGTTCATTAGGGTAACAAACCTGAACAACGGGCTCTCTGTCGAAGGTCTCGTGAATGATACCGGCGCCTTTGGGAAGAAATACGATCGCATCGCTGATCTTTCCCGAGAAGCAATGAGGAGGATCGGTGGACTTCACAAGGGTGTTGTTCCCATAAAGATCGAGGTGCTGTATCTTCCGAAAAAGAGCGTGAACCGTTCTTCGTAAGTATTAGCGACGTCTATGATCATTTGTTCGCACAGAAGACCCGGCACCATGCCGGGTTTCTTTTTGTCTCGGGTCTTCCAGTTGTGCGTTGTTTTATGGTATCGTGCACAGTATGCAGTCATCTGAAATTCGCTCGCGATTCCTCAAGTTTTTTGAGAAGCGCGGTCATGCGATCATTCCCTCATCACCCCTCGTGCCCGAGAATGACCCCTCGGTGCTGTTTAATACTGCCGGCATGCAACCGCTCGTGCCATATCTCTTGGGCAAACCGCACCCCAAGGGCGCGCGCCTCGCGAACAGTCAGAAGTGTGTGCGCACAGTAGACATCGATGAAATCGGCGACAATACGCACGCCACGTTTTTTGAAATGCTCGGCAACTGGTCACTCGGCGATTATTTCAAAGAAGATGCGATTCAGTGGAGCTTCGAGTTCCTCACCTCAAAAGAAGAGGGTCTCGGTCTTGACCCCAATCGTCTTTATGTGACGGTATTCGAAGGGGACGAGAATGCACCGCGCGATCTCGAAGCTGCAGAGATATGGAAGCGCTATATTCCCGAGCACAGGATCTATTTCCGTGGCGCAAAATCGAACTGGTGGAGCCCGGGCGAGAATGGGCCGTGCGGTCCTGATACGGAGATGTTTTATGACGTGACCAAAGACGGCTTGGGTGACATGACGCTTGAGGAATACTTGGCAGCCGATGACCGCCAAGAGGTGGTCGAGATCTGGAACGATGTGTTCATGGAGTACGAGAAAAAAGACGGAAAAGTGGTGGGGAAGCTTGCCACCAAGAACGTTGACACCGGCTCCGGCCTTGAGCGTGTGGTGATGATGGTGCAAGGGAAGAATAATATTTTTGATACAGACCTTTTCGCAGGAATCCTCGGTGCGATCAAAGAGCGTGCGAGCACCTATGACGAACGTGCGGCACGCATTGTGGCAGACCACATACGTACCGCAACATTCTTGATCGGCGACGGAGTACTACCATCCAATACCGATCAGGGGTATGTTCTGCGCCGGCTTATCCGCCGCGCGGTGCGGTATATAAGCGGGCTCGGCATCACCGACCTAACACCAGCGCCGTTTGTTGCTGCTGTGGTTGCTACCTACAGAGATGCGTATCCAAATCTCGTTACTGATGAAGCGCGTATTGTCTCGGTAATCGCCGAAGAAGGCGACAAATTTAGGAAGACGCTTGAGCGCGGAATGAAAGAATTCCAGAAGATTACTGAAAGCATTATTTCTGCGGAGCAGGCTTTTGATTTGTACCAAACGTACGGATTCCCAATCGAAATCACTAAAGAAGTTGCAGGGGAACAGGGAAAGCGTGTTGATGAAGATGGGTTTCGGCAGAAACTTGCCGACCACCAAGCGCTCTCCCGTGCCGGTGCAGAACAAAAGTTCAAAGGCGGACTTGCTGATGCGAGTGGAGAGACCGTGATGCTTCACACCTCGACACACCTGATGCTTGCCGCACTCCGCAAATTCTTGGGCGAGCACGTCCACCAGGCAGGATCGAACATTACCTCAGAGCGCACGCGCTTTGACTTCACGCATCCCGAGAAAGTCTCGCGCGAGATCCTTGATCAAGTTGAGGCGTATGTGAACGAAGCGATCTCCAAACAGTGCCCGATGGTGATTGAGCAAATGAAGAAAGATGATGCGCAAGCACAGGGCGTGGAGGGAAGTTTCTGGGAGAAGTACCCGGACGTGGTGGATGTGTACATGGTCAAGTGCGATGATGGCACCGTCTATTCGCGCGAGCTCTGTGGCGGTCCGCACGTCAAAAACACTGCCGACATCAAAGGCCGCTTCAAAATCGTCAAAGAAGAAGCCTCATCTGCCGGCGTGCGGCGCATTAAGGCGGTGATTGAACAATAGGGCGCCTTCAAAAAAGTGCAAAAAAAAATGCCGTGGTACACAAAGTGTGCCGCGGCATTACACTACTCCTGCGATCGAACGCATGGTCTCGGCGATCGATTTATGGTCGTAAAGGTCAGCAATATCTGCAGCAAGCGCAAGATGTTCGCAAGAAAATACTGAGCCCTGATTGCGTATGAGTGCGGCAAGCGCCTCATGATCACCCGTACACGCAATAAACATCGGCATATTCCATCCATACGAGTCTTTCCAGCGTACGTTGCCGGACATGATCGCACTTGCCGCGCGTAACACATCGCTCTCGGGAAGACCGGCGAGCACCTTCAATCTCAAGGACATAGATCACCATTTCTTAAGGACAAACCCGATGCATTGTATCGTGCTCTTTTGTCGCACGCAAGAAATTTCCACAGGTGCACTTTTGTTGTACGTCGCTGTGCGATATATGGAGTACCATATATCGCCGGCGCTCGGACGATACAAATGTACGTATGATTATGCACATGTACATTTGTGTCGCTCCTCGCTTGGCGATATACTAAAGGGATTCCATGGGATTTTTTAAAAAACAAAAACATGAATCGTTCGTGATCATTGACGTGGGAAGCTCAAGTGTTGGCGTGGGTCTTGCAGAGATCTCGCAAGGAGACAAGCCGCATATTTCATGGGCGACACGCGAGGAGATGGTCTTTCAGACCGAACTCAACTTTTCACGGTTTTTTTCTGCGATGCTTGAAGCTCTTGACCGCGCACTTGAACGGCTCGAAAAAGAATCGCGTGACGTCCCCAAACCCTTCGTCGTCTCATTCGCGTCTCCTTGGTACGTATCGCAAACACGCATGGTCACTGTAAATCGAGCTACGCCATTCACGGTCACTGAAAAGGGGATCCATAAATTGATCGAGAGGGAAGTCGAGGCATTCCGCACCACCTACTTACCTCAATATAAGAATGTTGCCGAAGAAGAAACCGACATTCTTGAAGCGGAAAGCATCCAGATAAAGCTTAACGGCTACGATGTTTCAAAGCCATATGGAGTCTCCGCAAAAGATATGCGTATGGCCGTCTACGTAAGTGTGAGTTCCCATAAAGTGCTCACCGCGGTCGAGCAGAAGATCTTCAAACGGTTCCATGGACGGAACGTTAAGTTCCACTCGTTTCCCCTTGTCGCTTTTTCGACGATCCGCGATACGTTCGTTGATGCGAATGATTTCCTCTTTCTCGATATTTCCGGTGAAGTAACCGACGTGTCAATCATTCGTGATGATGCAATCCTCGAGACGATCTCGTTTCCTCTCGGGAAGAATTTTCTTATCCGTCGTATCGCATCCGCACACAATACGGTCCCCGAGGAAGCAGCATCGCTTTTGCGTATTTTTACCGAAGGAAAGTCAGACGATGCGACACGCATGAAGATCCAGACAACCCTCATTGCCGCGCGCAAGGAATGGATGCAGTATTTCACGGAAGCCCTCGCTGATCTTTCAAAGGATCTGGCGCTCCCGTATCGCGTATTTTTTACTGCGGACGGAGATGTGGCGCCATGGTTTGCTGATGTGTTGCGAAGCGAGGAGTTCGAGAAGTACACATTCACTGATGAACCATTTCAAGTAACGATCTTCGATTCGCCGATCCTCTCCGGGTTTTCAAGTATTGCCGCACAGGTTCCGCAAGATCCGTTTATTCTGCTTGAAGCGGTATTTGTGGCAAAAACCCAATCAAAACGTTACTATTAATACCTAAGATCAACCATGGAACGCCCACGACTTATTCAGGATATTGTAGTCCCCAAACGGCAAGGTGCTTCAACGCTTCCTGATGCTGGAGCTCGACCAAAGCGCAGTATTCGGGAGATCACTCGAGACTCTGAACCGACGCGCCCTGATCTTGCCACACCCGTCAAAGGGGCAGAGATCGTAAGCGTCCCCTCGGTATTTTCTTCAGAAGTCTACAAAGAAGACCACGTTCAGGAACCATCCCGGGCATCTGCTGATAAGAGCAATGAGCCCCCACACGAAGAATTGTTTACAGAAGAGGTCGCTTCGCACCGCCCCGGCCGCCCCGTCGGGATGTGGATCGGCGCCTTCTTTTCATCGATCTTGTTGATCGTGGCCGCGTCCAACTATTTTTACAGCGTATCGGTTTCGGTGGCTCCCACACAAAACGCTGTTCAAGTTTCAAAAGAGATTACCGCGCGTACTGATGGTGGCGCAGGAAGCATTCGGTTCGAGACGGTACAATTTTCAGAAGAGGCTCTGCAGCAGGTCGAGGCGACAGGCGAAGCTGACGTTGCGCGAAAAGCATCGGGCAGGATCGTGGTGTACAACGCATATGGCGACAAAGCACAGCGCCTCATCAAGAATACTCGTTTCGAAACACCTGACGGCAAGATCTACCGCATTGATGAATCCATAACCATCCCGGGGGCAACCGGAGCAGGTACCGACCAAACCCCAGGTCAGATCGAGGTGGTGGTGTATGCGGATGCGCCAGGCAAAGAGTACAATATCGGATTGGTTGACTTTACAATCCCGGGATTCAAAGGCGACCCACGCTATGACAAGATCTTTGCAAAATCCAAGACGGAAATGTCTGGTGGGGCGCTCGGTAAAATGAAAGTGGTGTCAAACGAAGAGCGCACTACCACCGTCGAGCGTCTTAAGGCAGAACTTGCCTCAACACTTGCTACGAAAGCGCGTGCGCAGGCGCCACAAGGATTTGTCCTCACTGACGGCGCCACAAGGATTTCTTACGAAGAGATCGAAAAGTCATCAGAAGATCTGGGGAAAAACGAGGCGCTAATCGCCGTCAGGGGAACCGTCCATGCCGTATTGCTCTCGGCGAGCGATCTCGCGGCGGTGCTTGCGGAAGGTTCGCTTCAGGGAAGCGGATATGACCCGGCGAAACATCAAGGAATGGTTCGGTTGATTGATGCTGAAACCCTCCTCTTGGCACCCAAGACCGAGCTCCCTCTTGAGAACACGAAAGAGTTTGCTGCTACGATCTCCGGTACAGGGAATTTTGTGTGGGAGGTTGATGCAGAAGCATTGGCCAAAGATCTTGTGGGAACATCACTCGCGAACTTCAACACGTTCGTCGGAACCAACTATCCGTCCATTGCCAGGGCTGACACAAACCGCCGCCCATTCTGGGCTTTCTGGGCAAGTGATTTCCCGGAAACATCAGACGATATTGTCATTAAGATTGAAGAATTAGAACCCTCTGCGAGCTTGGGTGAGTAGGGCAGAGGATCTCTGTTGACGATACACCAGCCCTCTGCTATTATATCCATATCCTTTAATGCCGACCGAACAAGAACAGATCGTCGAAGCGGAAGTTATCGAATCATTGCCTAACGCAATGTTCCGACTAGAACTTGCCAATGGAGAGACGCTCATTTCGTTTCTTGCCGGAAAGATGCGCATCCATCGTATCAAAGTTTTGGTAGGGGATCGGGTACTCGTTAAGCTCGATCCGTACGGAGGAAAGGGGAGGGTTGTCAAACGATTGTAGGTAGTATATAGTGTCTGAAATCGTATCTGTGCCCAAATACCGGCATAGCACGTTTTTCTTTTGTTAAATTCATATGCGTGTACGCGCTTCAGTAAAAAAAATTTGTGCAAAATGCAAGACCGTCCGCCGTCAGGGACGCGTTTTTATCGTGTGTACTAACCCGCGCCACAAGCAGCGACAAGGCTAATTCATTCTATGCGTATTCTAGGTATCACTATTCCCGAAGAGAAGCGAATTGAGATCGGACTCACTTCAGTGTATGGCATCGGCCGGGTGCTTGCGCACGAGGTTCTCGATGTGGCAAAGGTTCCTTACGGGACCAAGTCAAAAGAGTTGACTGACGAAGAAGAGAATCGTATCCGTAAGGCAATCGATGCACTCAAGCTCGAAGGAGATCTTCGCCGCGACATTGCTGGAAACATTAAGCGCCTCAAAGACATCAAGTGTTACCGCGGAACGCGCCACATGCGCCACCTCCCGGTTCGCGGTCAGCGCACCAAGACCAACTCACGCACCGTGCGTGGTAACGTGCGCAAGACGATGGGTTCAGGGCGCCGTAAGGTAGAAAAGACATAATCCACGACCTATGGGAAAGAAACGAATTGTAAAAAAATCAGGACAGAATGTTGACAGCGGCCTCGTCGCGCGTTCGTTGGCACGCACCGCAAAGAAGAAGATCACTTCAGGTCGCCTTTACGTGGAAGCAACCTACAACAACACGAAGCTCCTCCTTGCTGACCTGAGCGGCAATGCCCTCGCGTGGTCATCAAGCGGTGCGCTCGGCTTTAAGGGCGCCAAGAAGGGAACCCCGTTCGCCGCAGCAAAGGTCGGGGAGCTCATGGGCGAGAAGGCAACCATCATCGGCGTGAAAGAGGTCGAGGTGGTGGTCAAAGGTGTTGGTTCCGGTCGGGAGTCATCGATCCGCGCATTTTCATCGAAAGGTGTCGATGTGTCGGTCATTCGCGACGAAACGCCGGTTCCGCACAACGGTCCGCGCGCAAAGAAAGCCCGCCGCGTCTAGTGAGTTTTTGAATACCTAATATGTCTACATCAAATATCGACAAAAAGTGTAAAGTCTGCCGCCGCGCGGGAGAGAAACTCTTCCTCAAAGGCGAGAAGTGTTTTACGCCGAAGTGTACCTTTGAGCGCAAGCCGTACCCCCCGGGCAAGCTTTTGAGCGAGCGCAAGCACCGTTCGAATGTTTCTGAGTACGGACGTCAGCTTCGCGAGAAGCAGAAGGTCCGCAACACCTACCGTGTGAGTGAGAGCCAGTTCTCGCGCTACGTAAAAGAGGCAACCGCGGCAGCAGGAAGCAATCCTGTTCAGGAACTCTATATGCGTCTTGAGCGCCGCCTCGACAATGTAGCGTATCGTTTGGGTCTTGCTGCGTCACGCTCTGTGGCACGTCAGATCGTTGCGCACGGTCACATCACGGTGAATGGCCGCAAGGTCACGATTCCTTCGTACACGGTACAGGAAGGCGATGTGATCTCTGTCCGCGAGGGCAGCCGCACCAGTCCACTGTTCCTCTCCGTTCCGGAGTCGCTCAAGACAAAGAAGGTTCCTGCATGGGTGCGTTTGGAGCCTGAGAAGTACGCAGGCGTGATTCAGGGGGTCCCCAAGTTCGACAAGAACGAGATGACTTTCAACCTCACCTCGATCATCGAGTTCTACAGCGCATAGAGTATCTTGCGGAAATTTAAAAAAGTAGTATAATCTGTAGTTTAATTTAGCAACCCATTAAACCGTCGCCTCATATTATGTTGGATCACACGATCATTCTTCCATCAAAACCGCGCGTTGTCTCTGAAGACTCGTTCAAGGGCGTTTACGAGATTGACGGTTTATACCCAGGCTACGGTCACACGCTCGGTAATTCACTGCGCCGTATCATCCTCTCGTCGCTCCCCGGTGCTGCTATCACGTCAGTCAAGATCGACGGTGTTTCTCATGAATTCTCGACCATGGAAGGAGTCAAGGAAGATGTTATTATGATCCTCCTGAACTTGAAGAAAGTGCGCTTCCAGGTTACGACCGACGAGCCGGTTCGGGCAACGATCTCAGTGAAAGGCGTAAAGAGCATCACCGCAGGAGACATCAAGCTCCCTGGTCAGGTAGAAGTGCTCAATCCTGAGCTTCACATCGCTGATGTGACAGGTAAAGGAAAGGAGTTCTCGGCAGAGATCGTAATTCAGCGCGGTTTGGGCTATGTTCCCAAAGAGGTGCACCAGAAGGAGAAGGTTGAGGTGGGCATGATCGCTCTCGATGCGATCTTTACGCCGATCCGCCGCGTGAACTACGAAGTTGAGAACATGCGCGTTGGCGAGCGTACAGACCACAATCGTCTCCGTGTCTTTATTGAGACCGATGGTACGATTTCTCCGCGCGAATCGCTTGAGAAATCAGTCATGATCATGATCAATCAGCTCAAGTCTATTGTCGGATTCACCGAGGATGATGCTTCAGCAGAAGGAAACAGCACCCACGAGGGCTTGAAGGATGAAAAAGGTGATCTTGACCAGGAGTTTTTGAAGACTCGCATTGAGACCCTTGATCTTTCAACCCGCACCGCAAATGCACTTGCTGCAGCAAATATCCGCACGGTCGGCGGTCTTGCGCGCAAGAAAGAAGAGGACCTTCTCGAGATCGATGGAATGGGCGAGAAAGGAATCGAAGAGATCAAACAATTGCTCCGCGAACACGGAATTTCCCTTAAGTAAGTACTATGCGTCACCATAATCGTATCAAAAAGTTTGGCAGGGAGCGGAATGTCCGCAATGCGCTTATGCGCAGCCTTGCACGCGCCCTCATCATTGATGAGCGCATTACCACCACCGAAGCGAAGGCAAAGGCCCTCCGTCCGTTTGTGGAGCGCTTGGTCACCACAGGGCGTGCCGACACCGTTGCAGCGCGACGCTTGATTGCCGCACGATTGGGTGGACGTGCTCCGGAGGCAAAGAAGCTTGTTTCTGAGATCTCGCCCCGCTTTAAAGAGCGCCCGGGTGGATACACGAGGATCTTAAAGCTCGCACCGCGCCTTTCAGATGGCGCAAAGATGGCGATCATTGAATTCGTCAAGTAAGTATAATTTTAACTGTATGATGCACACTATTGACGCTAAAGGAAGATCCATTGGACGAGTCGCTACCGAAGCGGCTACGATCCTTATGGGCAAAAATACCGCACAGTACGAGCGCAACATTGCGCCGGAGGTGGAGGTACACGTGGTCAACGCCTCAAAAGTGCGCATCACGGAGAAGAAGCGCGCCGCAAAGACCTACAAATCATTTTCTGGGTACCCGGGTGGACTCAAGATCCAAAGTTTTGACCATGTTACTGGAAAGAAGGGGTATTCCGAGGTGCTCAAAACAGCGATCAAAGGTATGCTCCCGAAGAACAAGCTCCAGGACCGCATGTTGAAGCATTTAGTGGTTACCGAGTAATACGACCTATGACCGAAACAAACACAGCGAAAGCAGTTAAGAAAACGTCCTCTGGACGCTACATCGAGGCGATCGGCCGTCGCAAGACTTCCTCTGCTCGCGTACGCATCACTGAGGCAACGAAATTCGCCGCTTCAGTCAATACGAAGTCATTTGAGGATTATTTTCAGACACAAGAGCTTCAGGCTATCCTCACTGATCCGTTCAAGAAAATCGAAATTGACCAAAAGTTTTCCGTAACCGTTCGCGTAACGGGAGGCGGAATCCACTCACAAGCAGAAGCGGTTCGCCATGGTATTGCCCGTGCACTCGTCAAGTACGATGAAGAGAATCGCAAGAAGGTAAAGAAGCTCGGTTTCCTCAAGCGTGATCCGCGCATGAAAGAGCGCCGCAAGTTCGGTTTGAAGAAAGCCCGCAAGGCTCCGCAGTGGTCAAAGCGTTAAGGCGCATTTGGCTTGGTGGTATTTGGACAGCGCGCTCGCGCATATCCCTAGGTTCATAGTCTGATCAAGCCCGGTACGGTGTTCTGGTTCTTAGAGCATTCTTCACGCGGACGTTTGACAGTTAATGTATACTATCTTCATGAGTCACGACGATACAGTATTCGATGAAGCACCTAACGATGCAGAAGGAGACCTCTCTGAAGAGTTGGTGTTCGAGGAAGATGCCGAAGGGGTGCTTCCTGATGCGAGCGAAAAACTAAAAAAACTAAAAGAGAAGCTCGCGCTGTGTCAGAAGGAACGCGAAGAATATCTCAACGGCTGGCAACGAGCTCGTGCAGATTTTGCCAACGCAAAACGTGACGAGGATGCGCGCCGCGTTGAGACCGTGAAGCACGCCAAAGAATCGGTGTTCATAGATATCCTCCCTGCGCTCGATAGTTTTGATATGGCATTCGGCAACAAAACCGCATGGGAGAGCGTCTCTGCCGAATGGCGCAAAGGGGTCGAGTATATTTATGCGCAACTCCTCGCGTCGCTTGAGAAGAACGGCATCACCCCCATCGATCCGGAAGGGCTCCCATTCGACCATCATGAGCACATGTCGGTCGAGAGCGTTCCCGCCACATCTCCCGAAGAGCACGACAAGGTGGTCGGGGTGGTGCAGAAAGGGTATCGCCTGTACGGCAAAGTCATCAGGCCGGCTCGGGTGAGAGTTGCCCACCATGGAGAAGCGAAGAGCTAATCGTAAAGAGTCGACCAGAGCTTATTTCGGCTAGTGAGGAGCGCGTGGACGAGTACTCTCGTACACAGCGTCCGAGCGAAGACGAACTATGGGTTCAACACCTCGGAGCTTGCTCCGAAGAACCTTTATCAATACAATCACTATTTCTATGACAAAAATTCTAGGCATTGATCTTGGTACCACGAACTCCGCAATGGCGGTCGTTGAAGGTGGCGCGCCGCGGATCATCGAGAACGCTGAGGGCGTACGTACGACGCCTTCGATCATCGCGCTCGCAAAGAACGGTGAACGTTTGGTGGGACTTTTGGCAAAACGTCAGGCCGTGACCAATCCGCACAACACGCTCTACGGTATCAAGCGATTGATCGGCCACAGTTTTTCAGACGAAGGTGTTCAGCGTGATGCGAAGTCATCGCCGTTCGAGATCGCCGCAGGGGATCAGGGCGGGGTAAAGGTCAAAATGGGGGATCGGCAGTATCGCCCGGAAGAGATCTCCGCTATGGTGCTTCAGAAATTGAAGACCGATGCTGAAGCAAAACTTGGCGAGAAGATCACCGATGCGGTCATCACCGTGCCGGCATACTTTAACGACTCCCAGCGCCAGGCGACCAAAGACGCCGGTGAGATCGCCGGTTTCAATGTGCGCCGCATCATCAACGAGCCGACAGCGGCGGCGCTTGCGTACGGTTTTAATAAAAAGAAAGACGAGAAGATCGTCGTATATGACTTCGGCGGAGGTACGTTTGACGTATCGGTTCTTGAAGTGGGCGACGATGTTGTGGAGGTAAAAGCGACCGGTGGCGATGTACACATGGGCGGTGAAGATATCGACCAGAAGATTATCCGTTGGATCGGAGATGAATTTAAAAAAGAGAGCGGCATTGATGTCACCACTGATCCGCTCGCGCACCAGCGCTTGAAAGAGTCTGCTGAGAAGGCAAAGCTCGAACTCTCCACGACCATGGAGGCAGAGATTAACATACCGTTCATTACGTCGGATGCATCTGGTCCGAAACACTTGCTCTTGAAACTCTCGCGCGCGACACTCGAATCACTCGCACGGGAATATATTGATAAGTCGATCGAGATCACCAAGCAGGTGATCGACTCATCGCCGTTCAAGATCAGTGATATTCACGAGGTCGTGCTTGTGGGTGGACAAACGCGTATGCCGGCGATCGTTTCGGCTGTGCGTACACTGTTCGGCAAAGAGCCGAACATGACCATCAACCCCGACGAGGTGGTTGCGCTTGGCGCGGCGATCCAAGGAGGAATCCTTCAGGGTGATGTGAAAGATGTGCTGTTGCTCGATGTTATTCCGCTTTCGCTCGGCATTGAAACCATGGGCGGCGTGGCAACAAAGATCATCGAAAAGAACACGACCATTCCGACATCGCGTTCGCAGGACTTTTCAACCGCCGCTGACAATCAAACCTCTGTGGAGATTCATATCGTACAGGGTGAGCGCCCGATGGCCGCAGACAATAAGTCGCTCGGCAAGTTCGTGCTCGATGGTATTCCGCCGGCACCGCGCGGTATGCCCAAAGTTGAGGTTTCGTTTGATATTGATGCGAACGGGATCTTGAGCGTTAAAGCGAAAGACAAGACGAGCGGAAAGGAACAGTCAGTGCGCATCGAGGCAAGCTCGGGTCTCTCGAAAGAAGATATTGAGTGCATGAAGCGCGACGCGGAAGCAAACGCAAGCGAGGATCAAAAGAAACGCGATCTCGTAGAGACGAGGAACGTTACCGAACAGCTTGCCTATACGGCAGAAAAAGCACTCAAAGATGCGGGAGATAAAGTACCTGCTGATATTCGTACGGACGTTGAAGCGAAGATCACCGCGGCACGAACAGCAAGCGCCGGTGATGATCTTGCAGGCATCAAAAAAGCGACAGAGGAGCTCTCTACTGCTATGCAAAAGATCGGACCCTCAATGGGGGGAGGTGAACAGAGTGGTGACGCAGAGAAGCCGGGCGGATCAGAAGAGAGTGGTCCGATCCGCGATGCCGAGGTTGAAGATGGTGATGCAGACAAAAAGTAAGTCTCGATGAAGAAAAAGTCCCCTCGCGGGGACTTTTGTACTCAGATGTGATAGGGTAAAATATATACGATCAGGGTCCTAAACCCATCATTATGGCAAAAGATTACTACACTATTTTGGGAGTTGAAAAGAGCGCTTCTCAAGACGAGATCAAGAAGGCATTCCGCAAACTTGCCCATAAATATCACCCGGACAAAGAAGGCGGGGACGAATCAAAGTTCAAGGAATTGAGCGAGGCGTATCAGATCCTCTCTGACGAGAAACGCCGCGCGGAGTACGATACGTACGGACAGACGTTTGGTCCGGGAGGCGGACAAGGGGCTGATTTCTCCGGATTCCAAAATTTCAACGGTGCATTTGGTGAAGAGTTCGATCTCGGCGATATTTTTGGGAGCATGTTCGGTGGCGGGCAGGCACGGGAGCGTCGCGGTCGTGATATCTCGATCGACCTTACGGTGCAATTCCGCGAAAGCGTATTCGGGACCGAACGCACCGTACTCCTTGCAAAAATGAGCACCTGCGCCGTGTGTACCGGTACGGGCGCAAAACCGGGAACACCACTCAAGAAATGTGCGACCTGTAACGGTATGGGAAAGATGCGCGAGTCGCGCCAGTCATTCTTTGGCACCCTCTCAACCGTACGCACATGCGAGACCTGCGAAGGAACGGGGAAGATCCCCGAAGAGAAGTGTTCTGCATGCCGTGGCGCAGGGGTGACCCGCAAAGAAGAAGAGATCACGATCAAGATTCCGCCGGGGATTGAAGACGGTGAAGTGATCCGGCTCTCTGGAGCGGGTGAAGCGATCCCGAACGGAACCACGGGCGATCTCTATGTGAAGGTACGCGTCGAGAAGCACAAAATATTTCGTCGGGAAGGAAGCAATCTGGTAATGAACCTTGATGTGAAGCTGACCGACGCACTTTTGGGCGGATCGTATGAGGTGCAGACCATCGACGGTCCAGCGGTCAAGGTAAAGATCCCTAAGAGTGTTTCGTTCGGTGAAATGCTTCGTGTGCGCGACAAGGGTGTTTTAAATGAGAATGGTAAACGCGGTGATATGCTGATTGTCATCACGATCAAAATGCCATCAAAGCTTTCGCGCAAAGCAGAAACACTGCTGGAAGACCTCCGCAAAGAGGGGATGTAGTGTTATACTAATTGCATGAGTGGAATCTCTTTGGCAACTTCGGTGATCGGTTCCGGTGCCGCCTTTGCGCGGGATTTCTTGATCGTCATTATTCTCGCCGTGGTGTTTGCGGTGTACGGAGTTCGCAAAGGGAAAGACGATCTCACCGCGGTAATGATCGCGATGTTGCTTGGGTATGCCGCGTATGCGGCATTTGTTGGTACTGACCTTGCCGAGCGAGCGGGAGTTTCTGGTGCAAGTACCTCCATGATCGCGCTCGGAGCGTTCGCTGTGTTTACGGTCGCCGCGTATCGTGCCTCTGCACGGTATCTCGTGATGCATTGGTCTTCGAGCGTTATGCGCAAGTGGACTGAGGTGACGGTTTTTGCGGTTGTTGCCGCGGGGCTTACGCTCGCGCTTTTGTATCAAGTGCTCTACCGCGCGACGTGGATCCCGCAATCAGTGCTCGCCGAGTCTGCACGCGGGTGGTTTGCCGATCCAACCGCGCTCTTTGGATGGGTACTCGCAACCCTTGTTACGCTTGTTGTTTTGGGGAGGGGACGGTGACTTCTTGCATTTTTCATAAAAGTATGCTATAATAAGAGAGTCCATTAGCATTCGGCTAGTGGGGGCCACGAGTAAGTGGGGCTTGTTCTTTAAATGGAAAGAGGAAATACGATGATGAAGAAGAATAAAATCGCGAAACTGATCGCGATTGCGTTTGTTATGACCGGTTCCGTGCCGACAATCACGAGCGCAGCAACGCTCGTGAACGTGGAGCTTGTGAGTACGGGCAGCAGCATCGCCTACAATAATGTAATGGCCGGACCGTATGTCATTGAAGTGGACGGCGTACCGATAGATGCTCTGTGTGATGATTTCAACACAGAGTCGTTTGTTGGGCAGACATGGCAAGCATGGCTGTACTCTCCGGCAGAAATTGCCGCAGGGGCAGGTAAATTTGCTTCGGAAGGCATGTACGAGGAAATTGGCTGGCTGTTTGGACAAACAGACTCAATGACCTCGTACGAACAGGCTCGGGCGCAGTCTGCGATCTGGAACATGACTGGTGCAGGTCCAGTGCTTGATGTCCTAGCAACGAGCTACTTCACCCAGGCAACGGATGGAACACACAATGCGTTCAATCCGAACATGTGGGTTCTTACTGCAAATCCACTTGGTGCAAGCCAAGAGTTTTTGCTCAAGATCCCGCAGGTGCCTCTTCCAGCCTCAGTATGGCTCTTTGGGGCAGGTTTCCTGGGACTCGTGGGTGTAGCGCGGGTACATAACAGCTAACAACAGCAGTACGTAGTATGCGGCGAACCTTCGGGTTCGTCGTTTTTTTGCACATATTTCTGCAACCGTAGCACAACCCTGTGATAGAATAGAAATCATACTCCTATGGGCTACGAACCCACATTTCTTTTTATTGCGGCGCTGGTCCATATGCTTCTTGCGTATCTAGTAATGCGCGCAAGTACCACGATCTCGGGGCGTATCTTCTCTCTTGCGATTGCGTCCGTCGGCGTGTGGACACTGGGCATCGCGCTTTTGCCGAGTGCGACACCTGCTTCGGGAATGAGTGCTGGTGCGATGCTCTTTGCCGGCGCGGCCGCAGCCGCGCCGGCCCTCCTGTATCTTTTTGCACGCGTGCATTTTGCACACACCTCATTCCGCGCAGGAGAAGCCGTCCATGCCATCCTTATGGTGCTTATGGCACTTCTTCTCGCTACGCCCTGGAATGGTTCACCGATAGGTATCACCGCACTCTATACGTTTTATGGAGGATTCTACCTTGCGATCACGTACCGCACGGTAATGAAAGAAAGCGCTCGAGTACACACCGTTGGCGCACGCCCACACATCCAGGGGATGTTCATTGGCGCAACGCTCCCGATCTTCGCCGGAATGATCATGAGCGTTGCCATTGTTGCGAGTGGAACACGCGAGCTTTTTTGGATCGGTCCGCTCATCTCGCTTTTGGTTGCGGGCGCAGTACCCGCGGCAGTCCGCTATTTTCATGTGCTCCGTATGGACATGCTCGCTACCGAAGCGCTCTCGGTGGTGCTCTGGTTCGTGCTTTTGGCACGGATCATTACCGCTGAATCATGGGGAGAAACCATCGTGGCGACGGTTCTTTTGGCGTGCGCTACGATTCTGGGCGTCTTCTTGGTCCGGGGTGTATCGCGCGAAGCAAGTACTATGCAAGACCTACGGCGTCTGGTGAGCGACCTTATGATTGCGAACCGCCGCTTGCGCCTCCTCGACGAACAGAAGTCGGGATTCATCTCGATCGCATCGCACCAACTCCGCACACCGATCACCGCCATCAAGGGGTATGCCTCAATGGCGACTGAAAGTTCCTTTGGAAACGTGGATGCTACGACACGCGAACCGCTTGAGAAGATCCTCTCCTCAAGCGAGTCTCTGGTGGCGCTTGTCGAGAATCTGCTTGAGGTTTCGCGCATAGAAGAGGGGAGCATGGAGTTTTCCTTTCAGTCAGTTGACTTGCGCGCACTCGCCGAACAAGTGGGTGGGACGTACGCTGCTAAGCTGCGCGCTAAGGGAACACAATTCTCTGTAAAACTTACCGACGAAACTCCCTGCCATGTGCGTGGCGATGAGCGCATGCTTGCCGAAGTGATCGGAAGCTTTATTGAGAACGGCATGCGTGTTGCTCCCCACGGTATGCTCGAGATCCTCCTCTCGCACAATCGCCACACAGGACGTGTGCGCATGGCGATCTCAGACAATGGCTTCGGGGTCGACCGCAGTACGCTTGATGCATTTTCGCGCGAGCACAACACTGCGCACGGCGGTCCGTCGCGGCGCGTGGGACAGTGGCTCTGGCTCTATACTGCGTTTAACGTCATTCGCGCGCACGGCGGACTTTTGTGGGTGGAGTCGGGGGGCTTAGGCAAAGGAGC